>JBIKMY010000186.1:0-4881 GCA_044358945.1 Rubrivivax sp. | reverse complement strand
TGCCGCAACCCGAGGCCAGCACCATGCCCACCCCGAACAGCGCCCCGCCCAGCAGGTTGGACAGCCAGATCAGGCGGCTGCCCGCATAGATGCTCTTGCCCGCCTCCACCCAGCCCAGGTACACCATGGTGTTGAAGCCCACCATGGCCACACCGATGGCCAGGGCCCACATGCGCATGCGGCTCCAGTCACCGATGTTGACGATGTCAGCCACCGCTCCCATGGTGCAGAAGTGGGTGCGCTGGGCAATGGCGCCGAAGACGGCGGCCAAGAAGAAAGCGGCCCAGAGAACCTGGGCCGCGATACCGGGAAGATCGGATTCCTGCATGGGCGCAATTCTAGGAGCGCCCCCCTGCGCCCGCAGAGCGTCAGGTCACTTGAGCGTGGCCAGGCGTTCCTTGCCGGCCTGCGCGGCTTCACTCTGCGGGTAGGCCTTCATCAACTCGTCGATGGTCTTGCGTGCGCCGGGGCGGTCTTTCATCTCGGCCTGGCTGTTGGCCAGGGCCAGCAACGCCTCGGGCGCACGCGGGTGCTTGGGCGACGAGGTCACGAAGGCGCGGAAGGCGGCCACCGCCTCCTTGTAGTCGCGCTTGCCGTACAGGGCATTGGCCGTCCAGAAGCGGGCCGCCTCGGCGTAGCCGCTGCCGGGGTAGCGCCGCTGGAAGGCCGCGAAGGCGGCCAGGGCCTTGTCGAAGTCGCCCGTGCGCATGACCGCCAGGGCTTCGTCGTAGCTGCGCTTTTCCTCCGGGGAGGCCATGAAATCCTGACCGTCCAGGGTGACCTTCACAGGCTCCAGCCTGGCGATGCGGTCGTCGGAGACCTGCGCCAGATCGCGCTGGCGCTTCTGCACCTCGGCCACATCACGCGCCAATTGTTCGTGGCTGCCGCGCATGCGGGCCAACTCGCCCTTCAGGCCCTCGATCTGGCCGTTGAGATCCAGGATGCTGCGCTTGAGCGTCTGCACCAGCTCCTCGAAGGCGGCGGCCTGCTGTGCCATCTGCAGCGCCATCTGCTGCGTGGTCTGCTGCGTCAACTGCGCTGCCTGGCGGGCCAAGGCCTGCGCCAGGGCCTGCGACTGGGCCTGCTGCGCCTCGGCGTCGCGGGCCTTGGAAGCCTCGTCCACGGCCGCGAGTCGGCCGCGCAACTCGAGGATGGCCTTGCGCGCCTCATCGTCACCGAACAGGCTGGCATGCGCTGCGCCGGCACTCGCCAGCAGGCTCACGGCCAACGCCAGGGCTGCCAAGCCCGTGCCGACGCGGCCCCCCAGGCCGAAGCGCAGGCCGTTTGCGTGCCAGCGGCTCACGGGCGGTCCTTCAGTTCGGCGCGGCGGTTCTTGGCCCAGGCCGCCTCGTCGCTGCCCTGCACGGCCGGGCGCTCCTCACCAAAGCTCACGGCCTCCAGCTGCGCATCGTTCGCCCCCAGCAGCGTGAGCGACCGCGCCACGGCCTCGGCGCGCTTCTGGCCCAGCGCCAGGTTGTATTCCCGCCCACCGCGTTCATCGGTGTGGCCTTCCACGATCATCTTGCGGCTGCGGTTGGCATTCAGCAACCGGGCATGCGCCTCCACCACCGCGCGGCCGTCGTCACGCATCACAAAGCTGTCGAAATCGAAATAGACGATGCGACCCACCCCCGGGGGCAGACCGTCCACGCCCTTGGCCCCCAGCTGCCCCGCCTGCACCGTGGCCACCTGGGACTGCGCCGCAGGCGTGGTGGTGGCCGCACCACCAGCCGGCGCCGCAGCGGCTGCGCCCTGCCCGGCCTGCGCGCCCGCAGCCTGTGCCGCTGGGGCCGGGCTCACGGGCGTGGGCGTCCTGGATTCAACCGGGGGCTCGTCAAGCTTGACAGAGGACCCACAGGCCCCCAGCAAGGCAGCCAGGGTGACGCAGACAGTTGTCTGGACAAGTCTTCTCATGGTGATGTTCTCCATTCAAGGCTCACGACGAAGCGGTGAAATGCGCCAGGGATTCGAAACCTTCAAGCGACGCAGGGGCTTGAGCAAGGGCACGCGGGCCGTTGCGATCATCGCCCGAACGGCCCCCAGGCCGGCTCGCGCATGTCGGCACCGCTGGACAACAGGCGTGTCTTGATCCTGCCATCAAGCGTGGTGGTCATCAAAACGTCACGCCCCTGGACACGCGTGGCAAACACGATCAGACGCCCATTGGGCGCAAAGCTCGGGCTTTCATCATCCACCGTGTCGGACAGCGTCTGCACGATGCCGTTGGACAGATCCAGTGTGGTCAGGCGGAAGGCCGAGCCGTTGCGGTTGATGTAGGTCAGCGTGCGCCCGTCGGGGCTCAGGGCGGGGCTGATGTTGTAGTTGCCGCTGAAGGTGACGCGCTCGGCGTTGCCCCCTGCGGCAGGAACGCGGTAGACCTGCGGGCCGCCGCCCCGGTCGCTGACGAAGTAGACCGTGCGGCCGTCGGGCGAGAACACGGGCTCGGTGTCGATGGCCGAGCTGGTGGTCAGGCGTCGCGGGGTGCCGCCAGCGCGCGGCATGACGTAGATCTGGGCCGGCCCGTCGCGCGACAGCGTCACGGCCAACTCGCTGCCGTCGGGCGACCACGCCGGCGCGCTGTTGCTGCCCCTGAAGTTGGCCACCATGCTGCGCTTGCCCGTGGCCACATCCTGCACCCACACCACGGCCTTCTGGCTCTCGAAGCTGACGTAGGCGACCTCGCGCCCGTTGGGCGACCACGCCGGGGAGATGATGGGCTCGCTGCTGCGCAGCGCCACCTGCCCGCCCTCGCCGTCGGCGTCGGTGATGTGCAGCGCGAACTGCCGGCCGCTGCGCGTGACGTAGGCGATGCGGGTGGCGAACACGCCCTTGTCGCCCGTCAGCGCCTCGAACACCTCGTCAGCGATGCGGTGGGCGGCCAGGCGCAGATCGGCCGGCGGCACGGTGACGGCACGCGCCAGCGCTTCCGTGCCCTTGACGACATCCCACAGCCGGTAGCGCACGTCGAAGGTGCCATCGGCCAGCCGGTTGAAGGAGCCCGCCAGCAAGGCGTCTGCCCCCTGCGCCCGCACCTCGGCCTGCGGCAGGCGGCTGCGCTCGTCCAGCCCGGCCGGTGCGTCCAGCGAGCGGAAGACACCGCTGCGCTCCAGGTTGGCACGGATCACCGAGGACAGCGAAACCCCGCCGGGCGCCTCACCCCGGAAGGGCCCCAAGGCCACCGGGATCTGGGTGGCGCCCACACCAGAGATCTCGACACGAAACTGGGCCGCGGCCGGCAGCACGAGGCTGGCACCGAGGGCGGCCGTCAAGCGACGTCTGGACCACATGCCCGGGATTCTAGGAGGAGCCCCGTGATAATCCACCCCATGCCTTCGGTGCTGCAACGATTCGCCCGCGTGGCGCCCTATTTCCGCAGCGGCAAGGCGGCGATTGCGGCCTCCGCCGTGGCCGCCTTGGTCAGCGCGGCCACCGAGCCGATGATCCCGGCGCTGATGCAGCCTCTGCTGGACAAGGGCTTTGCGGGCCAGAGCCTGCCGCTGTGGGTGATTCCGCTCGTGATCGTGGGGTTGTTTGCCGTGCGAGGCTTGGCTGGATTTGTCGCCCAGTACGGGCTGACCTGGGCGGCCAACCGCGCCGTGCAGCAGATGCGCCAGGCCATGTTCGAACACCTGATGCGGGCCGAGCCGGCGCTGTTCGGCCGCCGCAGTTCCAGCGAGCTGACGAACACCCTGGTGTACGAGGTGCAACAGGGCGCCACCCTGCTGGTGGGCTCTTTGCTGACCCTGGTGCGGGACTCGCTCACCCTGGCGGCGCTGCTGGTGTACCTGCTGTGGCTGAACTGGCAGCTCACGCTGTTCGTGTCCATCCTTTTTCCCGCGGTGGCCTTCGTCATGCGCACCCTGGGCAGGCGGCTGCACCGCCTGACGGTGGCGGGCCAGGGCGCCACCGACGAGCTGGCCTACACCGTCGAGGAGAACGTGATGGCCTGGCGGGTCGTGCGCCTGCATGACGCCGCGCACAGCCAGGGCCAGCGCTTCGCCAGCCGCAGCAGCCAACTGCGCCGCCTGGTCATGAAGGCCGCCATCGCCTCTGGCACCATGACGCCCATCACGCAGATCATGGCCGCCATCGCGCTGTCGTCAGTGATCACCGCGGCGCTGTGGCAAAGCAGCACGAGCGGCGCCACGGTGGGCGGCTTCGTGGCCTTCATCACCGCCATGCTGATGCTGGTGTCGCCCATCAAGCACCTGTCGGATGTGATGGCGCCCATCACACGCGGGCTGGCGGCCATCGAGCGCGGGCTGGACCTGATGGAGCACAGCCCCCTGGAGACCAGCGGCACGCACACGGTGGAGCGGGCGCGCGGCGAGATCGAACTGCGCAACGTAGGCCTGCGCTACCGCGAAGATCAGGAAGGCGCGCTGCAAGGCGTGAGCCTGCACATCGCGCCCGGGCAGACCGTGGCGCTGGTGGGGCCCTCCGGGGCGGGCAAGACCTCGCTGGTGAACCTGCTGCCGCGTTTCGTGGCCCCCACCGAGGGGCGGGTGCTGCTGGACGGCGTGCCCCTGGAGCAATGGGACGTGCGCGCGCTGCGCCGGCAGTTCGCCTTCGTCAGCCAGGACGTGGTGCTGTTCAACGACAGCGTGGCCGCGAATGTGGCGCTGGGGGACGAGGTGGACGCAGGGCGCGTGCGCCAGGCGCTGGAAGGCGCGCACCTGGGTGAATTCGTCCAGGGCCTGCCGCAGGGCATGGACACGCCCATCGGCCACAACGGCAGCCAGTTGTCAGGCGGGCAGCGCCAGCGCCTGGCCATCGCCCGGGCCCTGTACAAGGACGCGCCGGTGCTCATCCTGGACGAGGCCACCTCCGCGCTGGACAGCGAGAGCGAGCGTGCCGTGCAGGCGGCACTGGAGCAACTGA
>JBIKMY010000184.1:0-4895 GCA_044358945.1 Rubrivivax sp. | reverse complement strand
GTGGAGGCTCGGGGCGCCTGGGAGCACAGCGCCTACCAGACCGACAACCAGTTCGTGCTGGAGGTGCGGCCGGTGCGCTCGGACCCCAACCGTCTGTCGCAAGGCTCCGGTTACAGCGGTGAGCGCCTGTCGCTGAACTTCCAGAACATCGAGGTGCGCTCCCTCCTGCAGGTGGTGGCCGACTTCACCAACTTCAACGTCGTCACCAGCGACACCGTCACGGGCAGCGTGACGCTGCGCTTGAAGGACGTGCCCTGGGACCAGGCGCTGGACATCATCCTGCAGAGCAAGGGCCTGGGGGTGCGCAAGAACGGCAACGTGCTGCTGGTCGCGCCCAAGGAAGAGCTCAACGCCAAGGACCAGGCCGAACTCGAAGCCCGCAACAAGCTGGCCGACCTGGAGCCCCTGCGCACCCAGTCCTTCCAGCTCAACTATGCCAAGGCCGAGACCCTGGCGCGCGCCTTGGGCGGCGGTGGCGGTAGCGGTGGAGGAACTGGCGGCGGGTCGACGCCCGGCTCGGCGGGCTTGGGCCTGGGCCTGGGCGGTCCGATGGGCGCCGCGTTCGGCGCGGGTGGTTCGGGTGCGGGCGGCGGCTCGCAGGGCGTGGCGCGCATCCTGTCGCCGCGCGGCAGCGTGATCGCCGAAGTACGGACGAACCAGTTGTTCGTCACCGACATCGCCAGCAAACTGGACCAGGTACAGGGGCTCATTGCCAAGGTGGACGTGCCCGTGCGCCAGGTGTTGATCGAGGCGCGCATCGTGGAGGCGGACGACACCTTCGGCCGCGCGCTGGGCGTCAAGCTGGGTGGCAACGACTTGCGCGGCCTGCAGGGTGGGGTGCCCGGGTACTCGGTGGGCGGGGGCAATTTCCTCACGTTCGGCAACAACTACAGCTCTCTGGTAACGCAGACGGGGCAGGGGATTGCCAGCGGGCAGGGCAGTTCGTCCGGAGGGTCTGGTACCTTCTCGGACCCCACGTTCGTCAGCCTGCCGGCCAACACCACCACGCTGGGCGCCACGGCAGCCACCTTCGCCCTGTCGCTGTTCAGCCCCAGTGCCAACCGCTTCCTGAACCTGGAGCTGTCGGCGCTGGAGGCCGAGGGCAAGGGCAAGATCGTGTCCAGCCCGCGCGTCATCGTGGCCGACCAGGACACCGCCCTGATCGAGCAGGGCGAGGAACTGCCCTTCCAGAACGCCACCTCCAGCGGCGCGACCGCGGTGTCCTTCAAGAAGGCCAACCTCAGGTTGGAGGTGGTGCCGCAGATCACGCCCGAAGGCAACGTGATCCTGGATGTGGTGGTCAACAAGGACAGCGTCGGCCGCACCACGCCCACCGGCTTTGCCATCGACACCAAGCACGCCAAGACCAAGGTGATGGTGCAAAACGGTGGCACCGTGGTGATCGGCGGCATCTACATCCAGAGCGAGAAGAACGAGGTAAACAAGGTGCCGTTGCTGGGTGACGTGCCCTTCCTGGGCCATTTGTTCAAGAACACCGTGCGCAGCGTGAGCAAGACCGAACTCCTCATCTTCATCACGCCCAAGATCGTGTCCGAAGGGGCGGTGGCCCGGTGAGGGCTGGGGCGAACCGGTTGAATCGGCCAGGCGGAAAGAGTCGGATTAGCATGAACACGTGGTGGGGCATTAAGCGACGGGTTGCTTTGGTGCCGGCGCTTGGCCTGGTGGTCGGGATGAGGGGGTGTGGGGGTGGTGGCGGTGATCCGGGGACTTGCATCCTCTGTGACGATTCGACGAGCTCGGCCAGGCCTTTGTGGCGCACGCTTAGGGCAGGCAATGCAGGGCTCGACGCCTCTCCGTGCCCCGCCTCAAGCAGAGTCAATTTGCTGGCACCCGACTCGAACTCGGGTGAAATTGTTCACCAGAGCCTTGTATCCATGGGGGTCGGGCAGATTTGGTCTGCGGGTGGCCAAGCATCTGGTACCCGGGGTTTCTATGTTGGCGAACAAAATGGCGTCCACCGAAATCCCCCGCCGGCCGGCACCACAATCGAGGCGTCCACCACGAGCACTGGCCTGAACGTAACCCTGGATGCGGGTTCCCCCGTAACCAGAACGACCGAGGCCTCGACTGCCAGTCTGAGTTTCATTTTGACTGAGGTCTCCTCCGGTCTTATCACGGTCAAATTCACTTCCCCAAGGGGCACGACCTCTTCAGTGGCCTTCTCCGTGAACAACGGCAGCCGCCCCTCCATCTGCCCACCATGAACCTCGCACTCATCGGCATGCCCGGCTGTGGCAAGTCCACCGTGGGGCGGCATCTCGCGCGGCATCTGGGGTTGCGCTTTGTGGATGCCGACACGGAGCTGGAGTCGCGCATCGGCATGCCCATCCGCGCGTTCTTCGAGACGCATGGCGAGGCGGCCTTTCGTGACGAGGAGCAGGCTGCGATCGAGGACCTGTCGCACGGGCAGGGCCTGTTGATTGCCACGGGCGGCGGCGTGGTCTTGCGCCAAGCCAACCGGGAGGCCCTGCATGCGCGTTGCAAGGTCTTCTACATGCGGGCCACGCCAGAGGAGTTGTATCGCCGCCTGCGGCACGACACGCACCGGCCACTCCTGCAGGTGGCTGACCCCCTGAAGCGCCTGCGTGAGTTGTACCGGGAGCGTGATCCGCTGTACCGCCGCGCGGCCCACTTCACGGTGGAGACCAGCCGGCCTTCGGTGCAGGGTCTGCAGCACATGATCCTCATGCAACTGGAGCTGGCAGGCCTGATCGATGCTGGCACGGTGCCCTCGCCCGTGGATCCCGTGGCACAGCCCGCACCCTGAGGAACGACATGAGCTTGCAGGCAACGGCCGTCCCTGGTCCGGTGACGCAGAGCGTGGTGGTGGACACCGGGCGCGAGCGCTACGACATCCTCATTGGTCGCGGCCTGTTGGCCCAGGCGCAGTGCTGGACGGGGCTGCCCCGGGCCGCGCAGGCCGTGGTGGTGAGCAACGCGACCATCGCCCCGCTGTGGGGACAGCGCCTGGTGCAGGCGCTGCAGCCGCACTACCGGCAGGTGACGATGATCGAATTGCCCGACGGCGAGGCGCACAAGGACTGGCCGGCCCTGAACGCCATCTTCGACCACCTGCTCACCCACGGGGCGGACCGCAAGACCGTGCTGTTCGCGCTGGGCGGCGGCGTGGTGGGCGACATCACCGGCTTTGCCGCCGGGTGCTACATGCGCGGCGTGCCCTTCGTGCAGGTGCCCACCACCTTGCTGGCCCAGGTGGATTCCTCGGTGGGCGGCAAGACGGCCATCAACCACGCTCTGGGCAAGAACATGATCGGCCTGTTCTACCAGCCGCAGCGCGTGGTGTGCGATCTGGACACGCTGCAGACCCTGCCGCAGCGTGAGTTCATCGCCGGGCTGGCCGAGGTGATCAAGTACGGGCCCATCGCGGATGAGGCTTTCCTGGGCTGGATCGAGGACCATCTGGACGATCTGCTGGCACGCGAGCCCACGGCGCTGACCCACGCCATCCGGCGTTCGTGCGAGATCAAGGCCGAGGTGGTGGGCGCGGACGAGAAAGAAGGCGGGGTGCGTGCCATCCTGAACTTCGGCCACACCTTCGGCCATGCCATCGAATCCGGGCTGGGCTACGGGCAGTGGCTGCATGGCGAGGCCGTGGGCTGCGGCATGCGCATGGCCACCGACCTGTCGGTGCGCCTGGGCCTGCTGCCGCCCTCGGCGCTGGAGCGTATGCACCGGCTGCTGGTGCGCGCCGGCCTGCCGGTGCGGGCGCCGGACCTGGGCGTCGAACGCTATCTGCAATGGATGGGCCGGGACAAGAAGGCGGAGGCGGGCGAGATCCGCTTCGTGCTGCTGGAGTCCATGGGCCGCGCCGTGGTGAGGCCCGCGCCGGATGAGCTGGTCTGCCAGGTGCTGGAGTCCGCGGTCGGGCGGGGCGCCCCGGCCTGATGCCGGCGAAAGGCCGCCTGCGGTCTTGTCATGGCCCGACTGCCCCGGATCTCCCTGCCGGGCCACGCCCACCATGTGGTGCAGCGGGGGCACAACCGCCAAGGCATCGTGCAGGATGACGCCGATCGGCTGCAGTGGAAGAGCCTGCTGCGCGATGCCGCTGTCACCCACCGGGTGGACGTCCACGCCTGGCTGTTGCTGGATGACCACTTCCACCTGGTGCTGACCCCGCAGACGGCCGAAGGGCTGGGGCGGATGATGCAGTCACTGGCGCGCCGGCATGCCGCCGAGTTCAACCGCCGCCATGGCCGCACCGGCACGCTGTGGGAAGGGCGTTACCGCTCCACGATGGTCCAGCCGGGCCCCTGGCTGGCCGACTGCATGGTCTATGTCGAGTCGCACCCGGCTCGCAGCGCCACGCCGGCCGCGGGGCTGGCGTGGCCCTGGTCCAGCCTGGGCCATCACCTGGGTGCCCAGCGGGACCCGCTGGTGGTTGAGCCGGCGGTCTGGTGGAGCCTGGGCAACACGCCCTTCGAGCGCGAGGCCGCCTGGCGCACCCGCGTGGAGGCCGGCCTGTCGCCCGACCGGGTGCAGCGCATCACGCTGGCCACCCGGCGCGGTTGGCCGGTCGGCGATGAAGCCTTCGTTCGCAGCCTGGAGCCTGCCATGGGCCGCCCCGTGACCCCCCGCCCCCGCGGCCGGCCCTCCACGGCGGTCCCGGTGGATCGTCCCACGACCAGCGCCCAAGTTTCTTGATCAGCGGGCTGTGGCGCCGCGGCCTGGCAGGCGACTTGCTTGTCTGGCCACAAGCTTGCAAAACCTCGCCTGCAGAGATGGGCTTTATTCTGTCCCCATTTAAAACCAGGCGGTTGGAATCAAATCAACTTTTTGAACCTGACCCCAATTAATCGGTGTTGAGGTGATTGCTGCACCGCAGTATCCTCCCGATCCCGCCGAAATGCCCCGGA
>JBIKMY010000183.1:0-4926 GCA_044358945.1 Rubrivivax sp. | reverse complement strand
CCTGCGTCAGCGTATCGGCCGCCGCACCAGGGCTGGGCTCCTGGCCTGTGGGTTGAGCTGCCGTGCCGCCGCCCGCGTCTGCCCCGATCACCAACTCGATGGGGCCGTGAGCGAAGTGCCAGCGGCCGCCGGGCAGGGGGGTGCGGACGGGTCCCATCGCGTTCAGCCTCTCAGAGCCTGTGAAGTATTCCGGCGCGCCCGAGCGGGCGTTCCAAACGGTGCCGATCTAGGCGCAAAGCACAGCCGTAGCTCGGGCTACGGCGAGCATTTGTAACGACGAGCGGCGCCGCTTGGGGCGAACGAGCGGGTGTGCGGGAATTTTTCACAGGCTCTCAGCCCAACATGGGGGGCTGGCCCAGAGGCCAGGGGTTGTCGCGGTGGCCGGCGATGGTGCGCCGACCCAGCGGTGCGCCGTCGCGGTGCCCGGCGCCGCGTGCCAGCGCCTCCTGCACCGTGCGCACCTGGCTCATGTGGCCGCCCAGGGCCTGGTAGTCGGCCAGGCGCATGCTGAACTCGATGGGCGCCACGATGGCCGGCGTGGGCACGGTGCCAAAGCTGTTGGCGGGCATGCGCATCACGTCGGCCATGATGGTGATGCCGCCGCCCGGCCACACATAGGCCGGGGCCCCGCCGCAGGTGACATTGACCAGGGCCTGCTTGATCATGCGCGTGAGCAGCACCGGGTTCTCCGTGGCGCCGGCGCGCAGGCTGCCACCTGCACCCGCCAGGAACAGCACCGAAGCCACCGAGGGCTCGCAGTTCTCGCCAATACGTGCCACGGTGGCCGCCACGGCCTCGGGCATGGGGGCAGGGCGGGGCACCAACTGCTCGTCGAGCACGTACCAGGCGCAGTGCTCGCCCGTGGTGGAGGTCATCAGCAGGCGCAGGCCGGGGTAGGCCACCTTGGCGTCCCAACCTTCGATGATGTCCATCGGGTCTGTCAGGTCGGTGCCGCCCCAGCCTGTGCCGGGGTTGGCCACCTGGAAGTAGCGCCCGGGCGTGCTGCGGCGGCCGCGGATGCGGATGCCCGAAGGCACCATGTCCAGGCAGCGGCCGGCCTGGTGCTCGGACAGCACGCCCGTGATGTGGTCATCCACCACAACCACTTCGTCCACGTGGCCGTACCACTGCTGCGCGAAGATGCCCACCGCCGCGGAGCCGCAGCCCACGCGCATGCGCTGTTCTTCCACGCCGTTGACCACGGGCGCGCGGCCGGCCTGCAGCAGCAGTTGCGCGCCGCCCTCAATCTGCAGTTCGACGGCCTCCCGGTTGCCCAGCGCCATCATCATGTCGCAGGTGACGCGGCCTTCCTTCTTGGAGCCGCCGGTGAGGTGGTGCACGCCCCCCAGCGACAGCATCTGCGAGCCGTACTCTGCCGTGGTGACGTGGCCCACCGCCTCGCCCTTGCAGCGCACGGTGGCCTGCTCGGGGCCCAGCCAGCGGTCGGTGTCGATCTTCACCTTGAAGCTGCAGTAGCTGAAGATGCCCTCGGTGACCACGGTGACCATGTCCACCCCCTCGTGCTGGGACGAGACGATGAACGGCGCGGGCTTGTAGTCGGGGTAGGTGGTTGACGAGCCCACGCCCGTGACGAAGACCTCGGGCGCGTACAGCAATCCTCCCGTACCGGGGTCAGCCGGGGCGTCCAGAAAGGGCACCACGGGGGAGTTGGCCTCGGCTGCGTCGGTGACCAGCCCGCGCTGCAGAATCACCACTGGGTCCAGCCTCACCAGCGTGCCGCCCTGGTTGGCGTAGCGGTCGCAGGCGCCCACCTTGCCTTGCGAGATCTGGCACAGCACAGGGCAGGCATTGCACTCGATCTTGTCGGCTGCCATCCGGTCGCTGCGCGGGCGCGACTTCTCCAGCACCTGCGGGCGCTGGGCGTCCTGCGCCTGCTGATGCGTTCCGTCTGGTCTGCCGTGGTCGCTCATGCGGTTGATCGATAGAGTCAGCCCGTGTAGCATTCACTCCACGAAAATGTTGTGTTTGCTACATGAAAACCCAATCTATCGCACTTGGGCTCTCATGGCAACGGGAGCTTCACTGAGATGAGTGCATTCCTTCAAGAGCGCGTCCTGACCGTCCATCATTGGACCGACCGCCTCTTCAGCTTCACCACCACGCGCGACCCGGCGCTACGTTTTTCCAACGGCCACTTCACCATGATCGGGTTGATGGTTGACGGCAAGCCGCTGCTGCGGGCCTACAGCGTGGCCAGCGCCAACTACGAGGAGCACCTGGAGTTCCTCAGCATCAAGGTGCCCGACGGCCCGCTCACCTCGCGCCTGCAGCACCTGCAGCCGGGTGACACCGTCGTGGTCGGGCGCAAGCCCACGGGCACCCTGGTGACCGACTACCTCAACCCCGGCAAGCGGCTGTTCCTGCTGTCCACCGGCACGGGCCTGGCGCCCTTCATGTCCATCGTGCGCGACCCCGAGGTGTATGAGCGCTTCGAACAGGTGGTGCTGGTGCACGGTGTGCGCGAGGTGGCCGAGCTGGCCTACCGCCAGTACCTCACCGAGGAGCTGCCGCGTCACGAGTTCCTGGGCGAGATGGTCAGCGCCCAGCTGCGCTACGTGCCCACCGTCACGCGCGAGCCTTTCCCCACCATGGGCCGCATCCCCGACCTGATCCGCAACGGCGAACTCGCCCGCCTGGTGGGCGGCCCCGACCTGGACCCGGCCACGGACCGCGCCATGATCTGCGGCAGCTCGGCCATGCTTCGTGAGCTCAAGGGCTTGCTGGAAGAGCGCGGCTTTGCCGAGGGCAGCACCAGCCGCCCGGGCGACTTCGTCATCGAGCGGGCTTTCGTCGACCAGTAAGTCCCGGCCCGCCATCCGACCCTGCGCCGCCGTCCATGCCTGCCGCCCGCAAGCCCGCCGCCTCGGCTCGCAAGGCAGGTGTGCGCGAGCAGTCGGCGCAGGCCACGCGCGAGACGCTGCTGAAGGCGGCCATCAAGGTCTTCGGCAAGCAAGGCCTCACTGGGGCCCGGGTGGAGCAGATCTCGCGTGCGGCCAAGTCGCATGACCGGATGATCTATTACTACTTCGGCAGCAAGGAGGCGCTGTTCGTCGCGGTGATCGAGGAGATCTACCGCCGCTTCAACGAGGCCGAGGCGAAGTTGGCGCTGGACCTGACCCAGCCCGTGCAGGCCCTGCGCGACGTGATCGCCTTCATCTGGGGCTACTACCAGAAGCACCCCGAGTTCATCACCCTGCTCAACAGCGAGAACCTGCACCGCGGACGCCACATCGGCAAGTCCACGCGGGCGGGCGAGTATTCCTCTCCGGCCCTGGAAGTGCTGTCGCGCGTGCTGGGCAGTGGCGTGCAGGCCGGCCTGTTCCGGCCCGCCTTGCGTGCCCGCGACGTCTACCTGATGATCGCCTCCATGGGCTATTTCTATCTGTCCAACCGCTACACGCTGTCGGCGTTTCTGGGCGAGGCGCTCGAAGAGCCGGCCGCCCTCGCGCACTGGCAGCAGTTCATCACCGAGGCGGTGCTGCGCACCGTGCTGGTGAGCCCTCCCGCCCTCAGTTCCTGAATCCCGCACCCCTCTCCAAAGGAGCCCCCCATGGCCGAAGCCGCCGCCACCGCCACCTCCGGCAAGGTTGTCATCCGCAACATCGGCCTGCTGCTGTCGGGCGACATCGACCGCCCCATCCTGGAGGCCGACACCATCGTCTGCGACCAGGGCCGCATCGTGGCCGTGGGCAAGGAGGCTGACTGCAACACCGAGCAACCCGACCTGTTGATCGACGCCCGCCGCACCTGCGTAGCCCCGGGGCTGATCGACAGCCACGTGCACCCGGTCTTTGGTGACTGGACGCCGCGCCAGAACCAGCTCGGCTGGATCGACTCCACGCTCAACGGCGGCGTCACCACCATGATCTCTGCCGGCGAGGTGCACCTGCCCGGCCGGCCCAAGGACATCGTGGGTCTGAAGGCCCTGGCCATCACGGCGCAGCGCGCCTTCGACAACTTCCGCCCTGCTGGGGTGAAGGTGCTGGCCGGTGCCCCCGTCATCGAGAAGGGCATGGTGGAGAGCGACTTCGCCGAGCTGGCTGCGGCTGGTGTGACGCTGCTGGGCGAGGTGGGCCTGGGCTCGGTGAAGGCCGGCTATGAGGCGCGCGAGATGGTGGCCTGGGCGCGCAAGCACGGCATCCAAAGCACCATCCACACGGGCGGGCCGTCCATCCCCGGCTCGGGCCTGATCGACAAGGATGTGGTGCTGGAGGCCGATGCCGACGTCATCGGTCACATCAACGGTGGCCACACCTCGCTGCCCGAGGCGCATGTGTGTGAGCTGTGCGAGAAGTCCTCACGCGCCATCGAGATCGTGCACAACGGCAACGAGAAGGTGGCCATCGCGGCGGCGCAGATGGCGCTGCAGCTGAAGTGCCCGCACCGCGTCATCCTGGGTACTGATGGCCCCGCCGGCTCGGGCGTGCAGCCCCTGGGCATGCTGCGCATGATCGCCCTGCTGTCCAGCCTGGGGAACATCCCGGCCGAGCTGGTGTTCTGCTTTGCCACGGGCAACACCGCGCGCCTGCGCAACCTCAACTGCGGCCTCATCGAACCCGGCCGCGCCGCCGATTTCGTCTTCCTGGACCGCGCCCAGCACACCGCCGGCCGCACCTTGCTGGAAAGCATCCAGCTCGGCGACCTTCCCGGCGTGGGCATGGTCATGATCGACGGCGTGGTCCGCTGCGGCCGCAGCCGCAATACCCCGCCGGCGATGGAGGTGCCGGTGGTGGTGCATTGAGGGTCGGCTGCTCTGATGCAGTTGTGCTGAATGATGCAGTCGGTTCTATACTGCATCTCACTTTTTGGTCTGCCACGGAGCCATCCATGCGAACCACCTTCACCCTGGATGACGATGCCGCAGCGCTGGCACAGAACTACGCCAAGGCGCGCTCCTTGCGCCTA
>JBIKMY010000182.1:0-4966 GCA_044358945.1 Rubrivivax sp. | reverse complement strand
AAGACTTCTGCCAAATCGAAAAGCGCGCCATCCCCGGCAGCGGCTCCTGCGGCGGCATGTACACCGCCAACACCATGTCGTCCTCCTTCGAGGCGCTGGGCATGAGCCTGCCCTTCTCCTCCACCATGGCCAACGTGGAGGACCCGATCGTCGCCTACACCTCAGAGGCCGCGCGGGTGCTGGTGGAGGCGGTCAAGGCCGACCTCAAGCCGCGTGACATCGTGACGAAGAAGTCCATCGAGAACGCGGTGTCCGTAATCATGGCCACCGGCGGCTCCACCAACGCCGTGCTGCACTTCCTGGCCATCGCGCACGCTGCGGGCGTGGAGTGGACCATCGACGACTTCGAGCGCGTGCGCCGCAAGGTGCCGGTGATCTGCGACCTCAAGCCCAGCGGCAAGTACATGGCCATCGACCTGCACCGCGCGGGCGGCATCCCGCAGGTGATGAAGGTGCTGCTGAACGCCGGCCTGCTGCACGGTGACTGCATCACCATCACCGGCAAGACAGTGGCAGAAAACCTGGCCGATGTGCCCGACGTGCCGCGTGCCGACCAGGATCTGATCCACACGGTGGAGAACGCGATCTACACCCAGGGCCACCTGGCTATCCTCAAGGGCAACCTGTCGCCCGAGGGCTGCGTCGCGAAAATCACCGGCCTGAAGAACCCGGTGATCACCGGGCCGGCACGGGTGTTCGAAGACGAGCAGTCGGCGCTGGCCGCGATCATGGCCAACCAGATCAAGGCGGGCGATGTGATGGTGCTGCGCTATCTGGGCCCCAAGGGCGGCCCGGGGATGCCGGAGATGCTGGCCCCCACAGGCGCGCTGATCGGCCAGGGCCTGGGCGAGAGCGTGGGCCTGATCACCGACGGCCGCTTCTCCGGCGGCACCTGGGGCATGGTGGTGGGCCACGTGGCCCCCGAGGCCTACGCGGGCGGGCTGATCGCCCTGGTGCACGAAGGCGACTCCATCACCATCGACGCGCACCAGTTGCTGCTGGAGCTGAACGTGCCTGAGGCCGAGATCGCTGCGCGCCGCGCCGCGTGGACGCAACCCGCGCCGCGCTACACCCGCGGCGTGTTGGCGAAGTTTGCCCGCAACGCCGCCAGCGCCAGCAAGGGCGCCGTGCTGGACGCAGACTGAGCTCGCCCGCCGCTGAGAGGCGGCGGGCTGCGACCTCGATCAATTGGTCTGCGCCAATTGATCGAGGATCGCGGGGTTTTGGCTTCGGCCGGCCCTGCGGGCCTTGACTTCCGCTGACGCAGAAGTCAGCCTGCGCCGGAACCCCGCATCGCGGCTGCGCCGCACGGCGCCTTGCAGCGCCGCCTCAATCAATTGGTCTGCGCCAATTGATCGAGGATCGCGGGGTTCTCAAGCGTCGAGGTGTCCTGCGTGATGGCCTCGCCCTTGGCGATGCTGCGCAGGAGGCGGCGCATGATCTTGCCTGACCGGGTCTTGGGCAGGTTGTCGCCGAAGCGGATGTCCTTGGGCTTGGCGATGGGGCCGATCTCCTTGGCCACCCAGTTGCGAAGATCCGCCGCAATCTTCTTGGCTTCGTCCCCTGTGGGCCGGGAGCGCTTGAGCACCACGAAGGCACAGATGGCCTCGCCCGTGGTGTCGTCGGGGCGGCCCACCACGGCCGCTTCAGCCACCAGCTCGGTGCAGCTCACCAGCGCGGACTCGATCTCCATCGTGCCCATGCGGTGGCCCGAGACGTTCAGCACGTCGTCGATCCGGCCAGTGATGGTGAAGTAGCCCGTGTCCTTGTCGCGGATGGCACCGTCGCCTGCCAGGTAGTAGCCCTTCAGCTCTTCGGGGTAGTAACTCTTCTTGAAGCGCGCGTCATCGCCCCAGATGGTGCGGATCATGCTGGGCCAGGGCTTCTTCACGACCAGGATGCCGCCCTGCCCGTTGGGCACGTCGTTACCCGCCTCGTCGACGATGGCGGCCTGGATGCCCGGGAAGGGCAGCGTGCACGAGCCCGGCACCAGCGGCGTGGCGCCCGGCATGGGCGTGATCATGTGGCCGCCGGTCTCGGTCTGCCAGAAGGTGTCCACGATGGGGCAGCGGCCGCCGCCCACGTTGGCGTGGTACCACTCCCAGGCGGCGGGGTTGATGGGCTCGCCCACGGAGCCCAGGATGCGCAGGCTGGACAGGTCGTAGCTCTTGGGGTGAACCGCCGCGTTGGCCTCGGCCGCCTTGATCAGCGAGCGGATGGCCGTGGGCGCGGTGTAGAAGATCGAGACTTTGTGGTCCTGGATCATCTTCCAGAAGCGGCCGGCGTCGGGATAAGTGGGCACGCCTTCGAAGACGATCTCGGTGCCGCCGAGGGCCAGCGGGCCGTAGGTGATGTAGCTGTGGCCGGTGACCCAGCCGATGTCGGCCGTGCACCAGAAGATGTCGTTGTCCTTCAGGTCGAAGGTCCACTTGGTGGTCAGCGCCGCGTGCAGCAGGTAGCCGCCCGTGGAGTGCTGAACGCCCTTGGGCTTGCCGGTGGAGCCAGACGTGTAGAGCAGGAACAGCGGGTGCTCGGCCCCCACCCACTCGGGCTCGCAGGTGCTGGCCTGGCCGGCCAGCACGTCGCTCATCCAGCGGTCGCGCCCGGCGGTCATGGCCATGTCGGCGCCCGTGCGCTTGACCACCAGCACGTTCTTCACGCTGTCGCAGCCGCCCAGCGTCAGGGCTTCGTCGACGATGGCCTTCAGTGGCAGATGCTTGCCGCCGCGCACCTGTTGGTCGGCGGTGATGACGGCCACGGCGCCGGTGTCCTCGATGCGATCGCGCAGGCTCTGCGCCGAGAAACCACCGAACACCACCGAGTGCGTGGCGCCAATGCGGGCGCAGGCCTGCATGGCGGCCACACCGTCCACCGACATGGAGATGTAGATGATGACGCGGTCGCCCTTCTTCACGCCCAGGCTCTTCAGGCCGTTGGCCATCTGGCAGGTGCGCGCCAGCAGTCTTGTCGCCGCGGCCGGCCTCGACGTGGCGGTCCAGGCAGTTGTAGGAGGCGTTGAGCGTGCCGTCCTCGAACCACTTGAACATGGGCGCCGTGCTGCTGTTGAGCACCTTGGTGAAGGGCGTCTTCCAGGAGATGAACTCGCGTGCCAGGCGGGCCCAGTAGCCTTCGTAGTCGGCATCGGCCTCGGCGCAAAGGGCCTGGTAGCCGGCCATGCCGGAGACGGCAGCCGCTGCAGCCAGATCGGCCGGGGGCAGGTAGGTCTTGGTGGCAGAGGCTTGTTCGCTGGACATGGCTGTCTCCTGATGTCGTCTTGATTCGAAGGTCTCACACGGGCCACAGGGCCGGGAGAAGGGCATTGTGTCGGGGCAGCACTCTGAAGAATCGCTCTGACTGACGCCTTACTCTGTCAAGCCAAACTGCTGACGACGGGGCCCTTGCGCAAGAAGTTTGTCATGTTGGCGCACCTACAATTTCGCGCATCGGGATCGACCCCATGTCGACGCTGCCTCCCGGCCATCCCGGCCCATGCGGCCCTTTTGCCGTCATCGGCTCGCCCTTGTCCCTTACCGCCACTTCTCCCCCACCCCATGAGCACACCTCCACTCTCCAGCCGGCGCCGCCTGCATGGCCTGCCCGGACTGATCTTCGCCAGCCGCTGGCTGCAGCTGCCGCTGTACCTCGGCCTGATCCTGGCGCAGGCGGTGTACGTCTACCACTTCTGGGTGGAGCTGGTGCATCTGGTGGAAGCCGCCTTCGGCAGCCAGGCTGCCCTGCAGCAGCTGGTGACCAGCATCGGCTACAAGGCCCAGGCGATCAAGGATGCGGCAGGCAACATCACCGGCTACGAGCCGATCAAGCAGCTCAACGAGACCATCATCATGCTGGTGGTGCTGGCGCTGATCGACGTCGTGATGATCAGCAACCTGCTGATCATGGTGATCGTGGGCGGCTACGAGACTTTCGTCTCGCGCCTGAACCTGGAAGGCCACCCCGACCAGCCCGAGTGGCTCAGCCACGTGAACGCCTCGGTGCTGAAGGTCAAGCTGGCTACCGCCATCATCGGCATCAGCTCCATCCACCTGCTCAAGACCTTCATCAACGCAGCGAACTACGAGGAGAAGGTTCTGCTGTGGCAGACCATCATCCACATCGCGTTCCTGTTCTCGGCGCTGGCCATCGCCTATGCGGACAAGCTGATGTCCGGGCACTCGGCAAAGTCCACGCACTGAGGCGCTGAGGCGCCCTGTCTCAGGAACCATCCTTGGGCACCGGCCCGGCCTTGGAGGGCGTGCGCAGATGAATAGCGGCCTGGGCCAGCAGATTGGCCGAGATGGGTGCTGTCACGAACAGGAACAGCGTGATCAGCAATTCGTGCAGGCCCAAGCTGCCCTGCGCGGCGCCCAGCAGCATGCTGGCCAGCAGCACGCCGCCCACGCCCAGCGTGGTGGCCTTGGTGGGGGCATGCAGGCGCATGAAGAAGTCGGGAAAGCGCAGCATGCCCACCGCACCCACCAGGGCGAAGAGGCCCCCCACCACCAGCAAGGCCGCGATGGCGGCCTGCCAGGCCCAGTGCAATTCGTCCATCGCGCAGACCCTCCTTCGGCTCACTCGACCACATCACCGCGGCTGAGGTAGCGCGACAAGGCCACCGTCCCGGCGAAACCCAGCAGCGCGATCAGCAGCGCCGCCTCGAAGAACAGCGCGGTCTGCAGGCGCATGCCCAGCAGGATCACCAGCGCCACCACGTTGACGTACAGGGTGTCCAGGGCCAGCACCCGGTCGGCCGCTTCGGGGCCCTTGACCAGGCGCCAGGTGCACAGCACCAGGGCCAAGCCGATGCACGTAAAGGCGAAGTCCAGCGCCAGCTCGATCATGTCGGTTCCCCTTCGAAGATCTCGCGCAGCGGGCCTTCATAGCGCTGCTTCATCTGCTGCGCCATGGCCTGCGCGTCGTCACAGTCCAGCGCATGCACCAGGATTTCCCAGCGTTCGTCGTCGACCAC
>JBIKMY010000206.1:0-4564 GCA_044358945.1 Rubrivivax sp. | reverse complement strand
GATGTCCTTCTGGTCCTTCATGAAGGTGGTCATCGCCTCGATCTTCATCGAGGTGTCGGCATCGAAGCGGAAGTGCCAGTAGCTGCACTTGCTGTTGGTGAGGTCCGGGTCCACCGCCGAATCGTTGAGGTAGATCACCTCCTTGCCGGGGTTGCGCTCGTTGTGCTTGTTGATGGCGTCGATCAGCGCCAGCGCCACCGACGAGCCGTTGCCCTGGACGATGTAGCGAATACCCTGGTCCAGCGCCGACTTCAAGGCGTTCAGGCTCTCGGTCGGGCTGAGCTTGTTGTCAATGAAGCTCACCTCGAACTTCACGCCCGCCGGATTGATGGCGCTGTACTTCTCAGCGAAGAACTGGTAACTCTTGCTCTGGTTGATGCCCACCGGGCCCAGGAGGCCGGACAGCGGATCGATCCGCACCATCTTCACCACCTGCCCGGCCAGCGGCTTGGGTTCTGCCTTCGCGGGCGCGGCCGCGGGCTTCGCAGGCGCAGCAGCGGACTTGGCTGCCGGGGCATTCTGGGCCCAGGCTCCACCCGCCAGGGCCGAGCACAAGGCCGCGGACAACAGGCTGAAGGTACGACGCGAAAAAGAGGCAGCAGGACGGGTCATCGGGCGACTCCGAAGGGGTAGGTTGAACGTAGCCAACAGCGTAATGCAGGCCAGGCCCGCTCCCGATGAGGGACTTCCACTAGGCCGAAGGTAGCGCCAGGGGCCCCGAGAGCAACTGCGGCAGCAGGCCCCCGCTCAGGCCCCCGGCAACATGTGATCCTTGAACTGCTCGCGCAGCTTCATCTTCTGCATCTTGCCCGTGGCCCCCAAGGGGATGGCGTCGACGAAGGCGACATCGTCGGGCACCTGCCACTTCGCCACCTTGCCCTCGTAGAAGGACAGCAACTCCTCGCGCGTCACGTCGGACCCGGGCTTCTTAACCACCACCAGCAAGGGGCGCTCGTCCCACTTCGGGTGCCGTACGCCAATGCAGGCCGCCATGGCCACGGCCGGGTGTGCCACCGCGATGTTCTCCACGTCGATGGAGCTGATCCACTCGCCGCCGGACTTGATGACGTCCTTGCTGCGGTCGGTGATCTGCATGAAGCCGTCGGCGTCGATGCTGGCCACATCCCCCGTGGGGAACCAGCCGTCCACCAGCGGGTTTCCGCCCTCGCCCTTGAAGTAGCTGGCGATGATCCAGGGGCCTTTGACCAGGAGGTCGCCGCTGGCCTGGCCGTCCCAGGGCAACTCGCGCCCGTCCGCGTCGACGATCTTCATCTCCACCCCGTAGATCGCCCGCCCCTGCTTGACCAGCACCGCCATCTGCTGCTCGGGCGTGCCCGCCATCTGGTGGAGTTTGAGGGTGCACACCGTGCCCAGGGGTGACATCTCGGTCATGCCCCAGGCGTGCAGCACGGTCACGCCGTACTGGTCCTTGAAGGCGCGGATCATGGCCGGCGGGCAGGCCGAGCCTCCGATCACCGTGCGAGTGAGGCTGGAGAAGCGCAGCCCCCCCTGCGCCATGTGGTTCAGCAGGCCCAGCCAGACCGTGGGCACGCCAGCGGCCATGGTGACCCGCTCGCCCTCGATGAGGTCATACACCGACTTTCCGTCCAGCGCCGCGCCCGGGAACACGAGCTTGGCCCCGGTCATCGCCGCCACATAGGGCAGGCCCCAGGCGTTGACATGGAACATCGGCACCACGGGCAGGATGCTGTCGCGAGCCGAGAGGTTCAGCGCATCGGGCAAGGCTCCACCAAAGGCATGCAGCACCGTGGAGCGGTGGCTGTAAAGCGCGCCCTTGGGGTTGCCCGTGGTGCCGCTGGTGTAGCACAGCGAAGCGGCGCTGCGCTCATCGAAGGACGGCCAGGCGTAGTCGGTCGACGCCGGCGCGATCCAGGCCTCATAAGACACCAGGCCCTCGATGCCCGTGTCGGCCGGCAGGGCGTCAGCCTCGCACAGGGCGACCCAATGCTTGACGGTGCCGCACTGCTTCCAGATCGCCTTGATCAGCGGCAGGAAGGTCATGTCGAAGCACAGCACCTGGTCTTCGGCATGGTTGGCGATCCAGACCACCTGGTCAGGCGCCAGGCGCGGATTGAGGGTGTGCAGCACCCGCCCGCTGCCCGAGACACCGAAGTAGAGCTCCAGGTGACGGTAGCCGTTCCAGGCCAGGGTGGCCACCCGGTCGCTGAAGCCCAGGTTCCAGCGGTCCAGCGCCCCGGCCACCTGACGCGAGCGCGCCGCCACCTGGCGGTAGGTGCTGCGGTGCAGGTCGCCCTCCACCCGGCGTGACACCACCTCGGCATCGCCGTGATGGCGGGCGGCGAATTCGATCAGCGATGAGATGAGCAGGGGTTGGTCCTGCATGAGTCCGAGCATGGGCGACCTCGCGTTCAGCAGCTGGGGAGGGGTAAGGGAAGACCAATCAGCGAAGATTCTCCACGCTTTGCGCGGCGGCCCTGCGGCTCGGAGGACAATCCTGACTCGATCCTGTCAACTCACTCGCATACCCCACGCCAGATTCACCCGCCCGGCGACTGAAGCGCATCAAGATGAACCTGTTCCGCCAACACCCGGCCCCACACGACCACGACGACCCGCGCTACGAGGTGCGCAAGACCGACGAGCAGTGGCGCTCCGAGCTGGACCCCATGCAGTACCAGGTGGCCCGCCATGCCGCCACCGAGCGCGCCTTCACTGGCAAGTACTGGGATCACTTCAAGGATGGCCGATACGACTGCGTAGGCTGCAGCACGCCCTTGTTCGCCTCCGGTACCAAGTTCGATGCCGGCTGTGGCTGGCCCAGCTACTGGGAGCCCCTGAACAGCGAAGTCGTTGAGCGGGTGGTGGACCAAAGCCACGGCATGGTGCGCGTCGAGGTGCGCTGCAACCGCTGCGGCAGCCACCTGGGCCACGTCTTCCCCGACGGGCCCGAGCCGACGGGCGAGCGCTTCTGCATCAATTCCGCGGCGATTGACTTCAAGCCGGCCCCATGAAGCTGCTGTTCGATTTCCTGCCCATCATCCTGTTCTTCGGTACCTTCAAGTACGCCGAAGCCGAGAAGACCTGGGCGTCCGACTTCGCCACCCAGCACCTGGGATTCATGGTCTCTGGCGGCAAGGTGGGCCCAGGGGAGGCGCCCGTGCTGCTGGCCACCGTGGTGGTGATCGCGGCGACGCTGGCGCAGGTGGCCTGGCTGAAGCTGCGCGGACGCAAGGTGGACGCCATGCTGTGGGTGAGCCTGACGCTGGTGGCGGTGCTGGGGGGGCTGACCATCTGGTTCCACAGCGAAACCTTCATCAAGTGGAAACCCAGCGTGCTGTACTGGGCGATGGGCCTGTCGTTCTGGCTCAGCCCGCTGCTGTTCAATCGCAACCTTTTGAAGGCGCTGCTGGGCGCGCAACTGGACCTCCCGCCGAAGGTCTGGCACCGGCTGAACTTCGCCTGGGTGGCCTTTTTCGTGATCATGGGCTTTCTCAACATCTGGGTGGCCTACACGTTCTCCACGGCCACCTGGGTGAACTTCAAACTGTTTGGCGGCATGGGCCTGATGCTGGTGTTCATGGTGGCCCAGGGCCTGTGGATCAGCCGTTACATGACGCCGGCCGAAGGCGACGCCACGCAGGGCACTGGCCAGGCGCCCGGAGAGCGGCCATGAGCGGCGCGTCGCAAGCCCCGCAGGCGGTAGCTGATCAGGCAATGGCCGCCACGGCGCCGACCGCCGAGGCCGTCGAGGCCGTCCTGCGCTCGGCCCTGGAGCCCACCGAACTGGACGTGATCGACGACAGCCACCTGCATGCAGGCCATGCCGGAGCCCGCGAGGGGCGCCACTTCACCGTGCGCATCTGCAGCGCACGCTTCACCGGGCTGAACCGGGTGGCACGCCACCGCCTCGTTTATGATGCCCTGGCACGCTGGATGCCGCGCGGCATCCATGCCTTGGCCATCGATGCCCGAGCACCCTGAGCGCCAGGGTCGCCGCTTCTGTGGCAGCCTTGTGCGTCTGAACGCCTGATTTCCTGTGAACCCCAACCGCGCCTGTCCCCGCGGCCGCGCGCGCCCACGAAAGTGCACCCCATGAAGACCAAGACCCCCGTCCTGCGCGGCCTGGCCGCTGCGGCTTGCCTGGCGCTGATGCTGCCCCTGACCGCCCAGGCCCAGAACATCGCCATCGTCAACGGCAAGGCCGTGCCCAAATCGCGCGTGGACGCGTTGCTGCAGCAGGTGGCCCGCTCTGGCCAACAGTTGCCGCCCGGGTCGGAACAGCGCGTCAGGGACGAGACCGTGCTGCGCGAGATTTTCGCCCAGGAGGCTGAGCGCCGGGGCATTCCCGCCTCCGCAGACTACCGCGCGCAACTGGAACTGGCCCGCCAGAGCATCCTGATCCGCGAGATGTTCGAGGACTTCCGCAAGAAGAACCCCGCCACCGATGCCGAGGCCAAGGCCGAGTACGACAAGTTCAAGGCCCAGGCCAGCGGCACCGAGTACCGCGCCAGCCACATCCTGGTGGAAAAGGAAGAAGAAGCCAAGGCCCTTATCGCCCAGATCAAGGGCGGCGCGAAGTTCG
>JBIKMY010000181.1:0-4975 GCA_044358945.1 Rubrivivax sp. | reverse complement strand
AAGGGCCAGCACAGCATCAACATCGCCGCGCTGGCCCAGGCCCTGGCCGTGCGGCAAGCCGCCGGCCAGGGCCTGGGTTTCAACGTCAAGTGGCTCATCGAGACCGGCGAGGAGACGGGCTCGCCCGGCCTGGCTGCCTTCTGCACAGCGCAGCGCCAGGCCCTGGCGGCCGACGTGCTGATCGCCAGCGACGGCCCGCGCATGAAGCGCGACCGGCCCACGCTGTTTCTCGGCTCGCGCGGGGTGGCCAACTTCGATTTGAGCCTGACCTGCCGCGAAGGCGGTCACCACTCGGGCAACTGGGGCGGCCTGCTGCGCAACCCAGGCGTGGTGCTGGCCAACGCCATTGCCAGCCTGGTGGACGGGCGCGGCCGCATCCTGGTGGAGGCGCTGCGCCCGCCGCCCATTCCCGCCAACGTGCGGGCTGCACTCCAAGGCCTGGTCTTCGGCGGTGACCCGGGAGACCCCGAGGTCGACCCCGACTGGGGCGAGCCCGGGCTGACACCCGCCGAACGCGTGATCGCCTGGAACACGCTGGAGGTGCTGGCCTATCGCACCGGCAACCCCGACTTCCCCGTCAACGCCATCCCCCACACGGCCAAGGCCACGATGCACATGCGCTTCGTGGTGGGCACCGACATCGCCCGGCTACGCGACCACGTGCAGGCGCACCTGGCGGCCCACGGCTACGGCGACATCGAGGTGGGCGAGCCCACGGTGATGCACGCCACCCGGCTGGACCCGGACGACCCCTGGGTGCGTATTGCCCAGCGCAGCATCGAGCGCACCACGGGCGCGCCCCCAGTGCTGCTGCCGAACCTGGGCGGCTCGCTGCCCAACGACGTGTTTGCCGACCTGCTGGGCCTGCCCACCGTGTGGGTGCCGCACAGCTACGCAGCCTGCTCGCAGCATGCGCCCGACGAGCACCTGCTGGCACCCGTGGTGCGCCAGGCGCTGGAACTGATGGCCGGCCTGTACTGGGACCTGGGCGAAGAAGCCCCCACCCTACCCCGCCGCCAAACCCGCTGAACCCACCGCGTCTTCAAGGATCCGACTCCCATGCCTTCCGTGCAACTCCACGTCAATGGCCGCGCCACCCAGACCGAGGTGGCGGCCACCACCTTGCTGGTGGACTTGATCCGCGGCCCGCTGCAACTCACCGGCACCCATGTGGGCTGCGACACCGCGCAGTGCGGCGCCTGCACCGTGCTGGTGGACGGCCAGCCGGTGAAGAGCTGCAGCGTGCTGGCGCTTCAGGTGCAGGGTCGGCAAGTGACCACCGTCGAGGGTTTACCGGCCATGGCCGCAGGCGCTTGCGCCAGCGCCGCGGCTTCAGCACCCAAGGCCGCCGCAGGTGCGGGCAGCCCGCTGCACCCCCTGCAGGAGGCCTTCATGAACTGCCACGGCCTGCAGTGCGGCTTCTGCACCCCGGGAATGCTGATGGCCGCCGCCGGCCTGTTGGCAGAGGTACCCGACCCGACCGACGCGCAGATCATTCACGCGCTGGAAGGCAACCTGTGCCGCTGCACGGGCTACGTCAACATCGTGGCCGCCGTTCGGGAGGCCGCGCAAACCATGCGGGGCTCAGCCGACGCCACCGCCCAGGAGGCACGCGCATGAACGCCCCCTTGTCTAGCGCTTCCACCTCTTCCACCGCCGGTCTGGACGCCCTGCGCTTTGGCAGCGGCCACACCGTGCGCCGCATCGAAGACCCGACGCTGGTGGCCGGCCAGGGCCGCTACACCGACGACCTGCAGCGCGAGGGCCTGGCGCACCTGGTCTTCGTGCGCTCACCCCACGCCCACGCCCGCATCCTGTCGGTAGACACCACCGAGGCGCTGGCCCTGCCCGGCGTGCTCGCGGTCTACACCGGGGCCGAACTGGCAGCCGCAGGCGTCAAACCGATGCCGGCGCCGCCCCCCAACTTCAAGCGCCCTGATGGCACGCCGGCGGCCAGCGCGCCGCGCCGCGCCCTGGCCCACGAGGTGGTGCGCTTTGTGGGTGAGGCCGTGGCCGCCGTGGTCGCCACCACGCGCGAGTCGGCGGTGGAAGCCAGCGAAGCCGTGTTCATCGACTACGAGGTGCTGCCCGCCGTCACCAAGGTGCAGATCGCCACCCAAGGCGGTGCCCCCCAGCTGTGCGCGCAGGCGCCCGACAACGTGGCCGCCGAGATGCGCCACGGCGACGCCGCGGCCTGCGCGGCCGCCTTTGCCGCCGCCGCGCACACGGTGCGGCTGGAGTTATTGAACCAACGCTTGGCCCCAGCCTCCATCGAGCCACGCGTGGTGATGGCCGAACCCGAAGCCGGCACGGGCCGCCTGCTGGTCACCCTGTCCAGCCAGATGCCCACCGCCGTGCGCGACGGCATCGCCGGCCATCTGCCGGGCCTGACCAAGGAGCAGGTGCGCGTGCAGGTGGGTGATGTGGGCGGCGGCTTCGGCATGAAAACCGGCCTGTACCCCGAGGACCTGGTGGTAGCCCACGCCGCACGCGCGCTGCAGCGGCCGGTGCGCTGGCGCAGCCAGCGGCTGGAAGAGTTCACCGCCTCGGTGCACGGACGCGACATGTTCACCGTGGCCGAGATGGCGTTGAACGCCCAAGGCCGCGTGATGGCCATGCGCCACCGCTCCTGGGCCAACGTGGGCGGCTACGCCACGCCCACGGGCTGCGCCATCCCCATGGTGCTGGGGCCGTTTGTCGCCACCAGCGTCTACGACATCCCCGTCATCGATTTCCACATCAGCGCGGTGATGACCAACACCACGCCCGCGGGCGCCTACCGCGGCGCCGGCCGCCCGGAGGCCATCTACATCGTGGAGCGGCTGATGGACGCCGCGGCCCAACAGATGGGGATGGACCCGGCCGAACTGCGCCGGCGCAACCTGGTGCGCGCCGACCAGATGCCCTACACCAACGCCACCCGGCAGGTGTACGACAGCGGCGAGTTCGAGAAGATGCTGGACCAGGGCCTGGCACTGGGCGACTGGGCTGGCTATGCCGCGCGCGCAGCGCAGTCCGCCACCGCCGGGCGGCTGCGCGGGCGCAGCGTCACCACCTTCCTGGAATGGACGGGCGGCAACGCCCTGGCCGAGAGCGTGAAAGTGAACGTGCGGGCCGACGGCATCATCGAGCTCACCTCGGCCACCATGCCCATGGGCCAAGGCATCGCCACCAGCTACGCGCAGCTGGCGGTGGACACCTTCGGCGTGCCCATCGACCGCATCCGCATCCTGCAAGGCGACACCGACCAGGCCACCGGCTTCGGCAGCGCCGGCAGCCGTTCGCTGTTCACCGGCGGCGGCGCGGTGCGCGTGGCCAGCGAACGCACGGTGGACCACGCCAAGGACCTGGCCGCCCAGGCCATGGAAGTGCCGGCGGCCGACCTGGTCTACGAGGCTGGGCAGTTCCGCGTGGTGGGCACCGACCTGGAGATGGGCCTGTTCGAGCTGGCCGCGCGCCAGGAAGGCGGGCGCATCACCGTCTCGGGCGACGCCACCGCGGGCGCTCCGAGCTGGCCCAACGCCTGCCATGTGTGCGAGGTGGAGGTGGACCCGGACACCGGCGAGGTGGCCGTGGTGGCCTATGCCAGCGTCAACGAGATCGGCCGCGTCGTCAGCCCGCAGATCGTGCAGGGCCAGGTGGAGGGTGGCGCGGTCCAGGGCATCGGCCAGGCGCTGTGCGAGCGCATCGTCTACGATGACTCGGGCCAGTTGCTGACCGCCAGCTTCATGGACTACGCCATGCCCCATGCCGATGGCTTCCTCGGCTTCAAGACCGCCTTCGACACCAGCGTGCCCTGCAAGACCAACGTGCTGGGCGCCAAGGGCGTGGGCGAGCTGGGCACCATCGGCGCCACGCCCGCAGTGATGAACGCGGTACTGGACGCGCTGATCAGCGCCGGCGTGCCACGCGAGGTGGCGCTGGTCCTGCAGATGCCCTTGACGAGCGAGCGGGTCTGGGGGGCACTGCAGGCGCGAGCCTGAGCCTGCAGTCGCGGCCCCAGACCGGGGCGCCTACCTGAAAGCCACCTCGGCAAAGCTGCGCAACTTCCGACTGTGAAGTTGCTCCAGGCCCTGCTGGCGCAGCAGGGCCACGGTGCGCAGGCCGATGCGCAAGTGCTGGTCCACGCGTTCGCGGTAGAAGCTGTTGGCCATGCCGGGCAGCTTGATCTCGCCGTGCAGCGGCTTGTCGCTCACGCACAGCAGCGTGCCGTAGGGCACCCGGAAGCGAAAGCCGTTGGCGGCGATGGTCGCGCTTTCCATGTCCAGCGCCACGGCGCGGCTCTGGCTGAAGCGCCGCTCCGGACCCGGGTGCGGCAGCAACTCCCAATTTCGGTTGTCGGTGGAGGCCACGGTGCCGGTGCGCAGCACGCGCTTGAGCTCGAAGCCCGACAGTTGCGTCACCTCGGCCACGGCGCGCTCCAGCGCCACCTGGATCTCGGCCAGCGCCGGCACCGGCACCCAAGGCGGGAGGTCCTCGTCCAGCACATGGTCCTCACGCACATAGCCGTGCGCCAACACGTAGTCACCCAGCTGCTGCGTGTTGCGCAGGCCCGCGCAGTGGCCCAGCATGATCCAGGCATGTGGGCGCAGCACGGCGATGTGGTCGGTGATGGTCTTGGCGTTGGCCGGGCCCACGCCGATGTTGACCATGGTCACGCCCAGGCCATCCGGGCGCACCAGGTGGTAGGCGGGCATCTGCGGCAGGCGCGGGGGCGCCACGCCTGGGGCTGCGCCCTGAGGAGCACACGCGGGCGTGCCAGCCGCGCTGTCGGCGCCGCGGCGGGGGGTCACCACATTGCCCGGCTCGACGAACGCGACAAAGCCGCTGTCCTCGCCCGCCCCAGGCTGCTCTTCCATCAGGGCGCGCCCGAGCTTCACGAACTCGTCGATGTAGAACTGGTAGTTGGTGAACAGCACGAAGTGCTGGAAGTGCTCGGGCGCGGTGCCGCTGTAGTGGCGCAGGCGGTGCAGCG
>JBIKMY010000180.1:0-4999 GCA_044358945.1 Rubrivivax sp. | reverse complement strand
TGCTCTACCCCGCCTTCCCGTACACCGCCTTCACGCGCATGACGGATGACGAGCTGACCGCGCTGTACGCCCACCTGATGGCCCAGCCCGCGGTGGCGCAGGCCACCCCAGCCGCCGACCTGCGCGCGCCCTTCAACCTTCGCCCGCTGATGCACCTGTGGAACGCGCTGCACCTGCAGCCCGGCCCGCGCACCGTGCCCGCGGCCACGCTCACTGCCCTGCCCGCGGGCGTGGACGCGGCGCTGTGGCAGCGCGGCGAAGCGCTGGTGAATGGCCCCGGCCACTGCGGCGCCTGCCACACCCCGCGCGATGCCATGGGGGCGGAGAAGACCGGCAGTGCCTACCTGTCGGGTGCCTGGGTGGACGGCTGGCACGCGCCCTCCCTCACCGCCCTGAACCGGCGCACCCTGCCCTGGAGCGAGACCTCGCTCTTCAGCTATCTGAAGAACGGCCACAGCACCGCGCACGGCGTTGCGGTGGGCCCGATGGCCGAGGTGGTGGGCTCGCTGCAGTCTGCGCCCGAGGGCGATCTGCGCGCCATGGCGCACTACCTGGCCACGCTGCAGGGTTCGGGGCCCGCGCTGCAAGGGCCCACGCCTTCCTCCGATGCAGCCCTCACCACAGCAGCAGGTCCCGACGCCTCCGCGATCGACCAGCTGGCAGCGCAGGCCGTGGCCAGAGCCCGTGCCCTCGCACCCCTGCCCGACGCCACCCAGCGCATGTTCGAAAGCGCCTGCGGTGCCTGCCACAGCGACGGCACGGCACCCGTGGAACTGGGCCTGAACCTGCCCTTGGCGACCAACAGCAAGCTGCGCGCCGAGCAGCCCGACAACCTGCTGCGGGTGCTGCTGGACGGCATCCAGCGCCCGGCCACGCGCGACATCGGTTTCATGCCGGGCTTTCGCCACGCGCTGGACGACACGCAACTTGCGGAACTGGCCACCTGGCTGCGCCGCCGCTACGCCCCTGACCAACCGGCCTGGGCCGGCCCGCAAGCCCTGCGCGAGCGCGTGGCGCAACTGCGCGGCGCACCGCGCACGGACAGGTGAGCGGCCCTGCCGTGCGCCACCCGGCCGCCGGCATGGCGCTGGGAGTGCTGGCCGTGGCCTTGTTCGGCGCCACGCTGCCCATCACGCGCTGGACCATGGGCCAGGGGGACGCCGGATCGGCGCTGTCGCCGCTGTTCATCACCTTCAGCCGCGTGGTGCTGGCCGCGGCCGTGTCGGCCTTGTGCCTGCTGGCACTGCGCGCACGCTGGCCCACCCGCGATGAGTGGGGCCCGCTGGCCGTGGCGGCCGCGGGCAACGCGGTGCTCTACCCCTTGTCGCTGGCGCTGGCCCTGCGCGAGCAGAGCGCCGCCCACGTGGCGGTCATCACCGCCCTGCTGCCTCTGGCCACGGCTGCGGCGGCGGCGGTGGCAACCATGTCGCTCACCCTGCGCCATGGCACAGGCACAGGCACAGGCACAGGCACAGGCACAGGCACAGGCACAGGCACAGGTTCGGGTGCTGAGCCCAGCACCAGCGCACCCTCGTCTGCCAGCCGTGGCCACCGCCGCTTCTGGCTCTGTGCCGTGGCCAGCGCAGCCCTGGTGGCGTGGTTCTCGCTGCGGCGAAGCGGCCAGCCCTTCACCCTGGTGGCGAACGATCTGATCGTCGCCGGCGGCGTGCTCGCGGCCTCCGTCGGTTACGTGCAGGGCGCCAAGGTCACCCGCGCCATGGGGGCCGAGCGGGCCATCTGCTGGGTCACGCTGCTCACACTGCCCATCAGCCTGCCCATCACCCTGGCCACCTGGCCCACCACCCCCGTGCCTGCCAGCGCCTGGGTGGGCCTGGGCTACCTGGGTCTGGTGTCCATGTGGGCCGCGTTCTTCGCCTGGTACCGCGCCCTCGACTGGGGCGGCCCGCTGCGCGTCAGCCAGACCCAGGCCTTCCAGCCCTTCTTCTCTATCGCCCTGGCCTGGCCCCTGCTGGGCGAACCCCCCGACGCCCCCACCCTGGCCTTCGCCGCCGCGGTGGTGGCGCTGGTGGTGGTGGGGACGCGGCGCTGAGTTCGGGCTGAAGGGTCTCGCCGCACACTCCATCAGAAGGACTGGCGTCGCGCGAATGTCTCGCGCAAGAACCAGAGGCTATTTCTTGTGGGTACAATAAAGTAATGCGCTTGACGCATGACCCAGCCAAGAGCGAGCGCAACCAGGCGGAGCGGGGCATGCCCTTCGCGCTCGCATCAGACTTCGACTGGAGTCGCGCGCTGATCGTGGAAGACACCAGGCAGCCATACCCTGAGCGGCGTTTCCAAGCGCTCGGGTTCATCGAAGAGCATTTGTGCATGTTGGTGTTCACGCCGAGAAGAGGGGCCGTTCACGTCATCAGCCTGCGCAGAGCCAACCAACGCGAAAGGACCCGATATGCCGCGCAAACCCAACCCTGAGCGCATTGACGCTGATGCCCCAGAAGCCACGGCCGCATGGTTCGCCCAAGCACGGCCCGCCAAGGACGTGCTGGCTGAAATCGTGGGCGCCGAAGCTGCGAAGGACATGCTCAAGCCCAGGAGAGGCCGGCCTGCTCTGGATCACCCCAAGGAGCACGTGAACATTCGTCTGGATGCAGACGTGGTAGGAGCTTTCAGACAAGGTGGCGTGGGCTGGCAGACCCGCATCAACAACGCCCTGCGTGATTGGCTGAAGGCCCACCCCACAGCGCGGGATGCGTGAGCAGTTGCTCTACCGGCATTGACCCCGACAGCCCCGACTCAAGCTGAAGGCGCGCTGATCGCCCAGCAATATGCCGAAACCATGGTGGCGGCTCACCCCACCCGCCGCCGCTCCATCCACGCCAGCAACTCGCCCACCACGCCACGAGGCATGGCCACGACGGTGAGGATGAACAGGGCGCCCAGAGCCAGCAGCCAGTAGGGGCCGAGCGTTTGCGACAGCCAGGACTCGGCCAGACGCACCAGCAGCGCGCCCAGACAAGCCGCTACCAGCGAGTTACGCCCCCCCACTGCCACCCAGATCAGGACCTCAGCCGACACGGCAAAGCCGATGAGCGGCGGCGAGGCGAAGTTGAACTGTGTGACGAACAGCGCCCCAGCCAGTCCCGCCACCGCGCCACCCAGCGCGAAGGCGCGGGTCTTTTCCCGGGCCACGTCGATGCCCAGGGCCTGCGCGCGCACCTCGTGGTTGCGGATGGCCAGCAGCGCACGGCCGCGCCGGGAACGCACCGCCCGCATCAGCAGGGTCACGGTCAGCGCCAGCACTGCCAGCAGCAGGTAGTACACCGCCCGCTCGTCCGTGAGTTCCTCGTTGCCGGGCACCCCCGGGCGCAGCGAGGGCACACCCATGAGGCCGTTGAGGCCGCCCAGCCAGTCCCAGTTGATGGCGATACGCTCCGCGATGAAGGCCACCGCCAGCGTGACGATGCCGAAGAAGGCACCGGCCAGGCCGCTGGCCGAAAACAGCAAGGCCCCCAGAAGGGCGGCGGCCAGCGCCGCCAGCAACACGCCCGCTCCCAGCCCCAGCCAGAACGTCAGCACTTCGGGCAGCAGCGCCGCCCCGGGCACCTTGCCCAGGGTCACCACGCTCATCGCATAGGCGCCGATGCCGAAGAACACCCCCTGCCCCAGGCACAGCAGCCCGCAGTGGCCCCACACCCAGGCCAGGCTGGCGGCCAGCAGCATGTAGCAGAAGTAGCGCGCGAACTCGGCCAACTGCCAGGTGGGCAGCACCACGGGCAGCACCAGTGCCAGGGCCAACAAGGCAAGGCCCAGGCGAACCTCCGCGTCGGCACCGTCCCAGCGCGATCGCAGCGTTTGCGCGCTCATACCCGCCTGCGCGTGCGCGCCATCAGCCCCTGCGGGAACAGCCGGATCAGCACGATGGCCAGCGTGAACACCACGCCTTGCGCCCACACCGGCGAGAAGAAGGTAGACACCAGGTTGTCGGTCACACCCACCGCCGTGGCACCGGCCAGCGGCGCCGCCACACTGCCCAGCCCGCCCACCAGGATGGACAGGAAGGCTGGCACCAGGAAGCCCAGGCCCATCTGCGGGTCCAGCGACACCAGCGGCGCCATCACGGCGCCGGCCAGTCCTGCCAGGCCCGCCCCGAAGGCGAAGGTCAGGCGGTCCAGACGCCGGGTGTCGATGCCCAGGCAGGCCGCCATGGACCGGTTGGCAATCACGCTGCGCGCCGACAGGCCCCATTCGGTGCGGAAGAACACCCAGAAGGTCAGGCCCAGCGTCACCAGCGTGACGGCCATGATGAACAGGCGGTACAAGGGATAAGGGGCGCCCAGCAGTTCCACGCTGGCCGGCAGCGGGTTGGGCACGGAGTACGAGCCCGGGCCGAACAGCAGCACCATGCCCTGCTTGAGCAGGAGCGACAGGCCCCAGGTGGCGAGGATGGTGTCCAGCAGCCGGGTGTAGACCCGGCGGATCAGCAACTCCTCCACCACAAGCCCCAGCAGCGCCACCACCAGCGGCGCCAGCAGCATCCCCAGGCCCACCGGCAAGCCCGCCTGGTGGCACAGCAGCACCACGTAGGCGCCGATCATCATGAACTCGCCATGCGCCATGTTGATGACGTTCATGAGCCCGAAGACGATGGCCAGGCCCAGGGCCACCAGCATCAGGATCAGCGTGTAGTTCGCGGCGTCGAGGACGACTTGGAGAAGGCTGGCGGTCATCGATCAAATGCCCAGGTAGCGCTCGACCAGGCCCGGGTCTTCGCGCACCGCCGCCGATGGCAGGGTCTCGCGCACCACGCCGGCCTCCATGAAGGCCACGCGGCTGCACAGGCGCAGCACCACGTCCACGTTCTGCTCCACCAGCAGCAGGCCCATGCCGGTGGCCTCGCACAGCGCGTCCAGCGCTTGCACGATCTCGTTCACCACCGAAGGCTGCACGCCTTCCAGCGGCTCGTCCAGCATCAGCAGCGCCGGGTGCGACACGATGGCCCGCCCGATGGCCAGCTGTTGCTGCTGCCCACCCGACAGCGCGC
>JBIKMY010000179.1:0-5012 GCA_044358945.1 Rubrivivax sp. | reverse complement strand
AGCATGACCCTTCTCTACATCATCCTGGCCACCCTGGCAGGGGGCGTTCTCTCGGTCCTGGTGGCGGCGTCCTTGACAGTGGCCCTGCTCGGGCGCGTCGTCCAGGGCCTGGTGAGCCTGTCGGCCGGCGTCCTGCTGGGCACCTCTTTGCTTCACGTGCTGCCGGAGGCCTTCGAAAGCCCGGCTGCCGATGCGCACGACCTGTTCCTCACCCTGCTGATCGGCCTGCTGTCGTTCTGGCTGCTGGAGAAGGCCGAGCTGTACCGCCACGGCCACCACCACGAGGGTGACGGGCACCACCACCATCACGAGTTCGACGCCCACCAGGCCGGCAAGGGGGGCTTGAGCATCCTGCTCGGTGACAGCATCCACAACTTCTGCGACGGTGTGATCATCGCCGCGGCCTTCCTGGCCGATGTGCAACTGGGCATCGTCACCGCACTGGCCGTGGTGGCGCACGAGATCCCGCAGGAGGCGGGCGACTACATCGTGCTGTTGAACGCCGGCTTCTCCCGCCGCAAGGCCTTGATGTTCAACGCCCTGTCCGGCCTGGCCGCGGTGCTGGGCGGCGTGGTGGGCTACTTCGTCGTCGGCCCGTGGGAAAGCCTGTTCCCGTACCTGCTGGTGGTGGCCTCCAGCAGCTTCATCTACGTCGCGGTGGCCGACCTGCTACCGCAGTTGCAGCAGCGCCTTTCCTGGCGCCAGGTGCTGGTGCAGGTGGCGTGGCTGGCCGCCGGCCTGGCCCTGGTGACGGCTGCCACGGGGGTGCTGCACGTGCACTGAAGCCGCCTGGCTGCGGGCGGCTGCACGTCTTCAGCGGATCACAAGCACCGGCAGCGTGCTGTGCGTCAGCACTTTCTGTGTCTCGCTGCCCAGCAGCAGGGCGCCCAGACCTCGACGACCGTGTGAGGCCATGACCACCAGGTCACAGCCCTTGGCCTTGGCCTGGTCCAGGATGGCTTCCCAGGGGTGCAGGGCCTCCACGGAGGCGCCTTCGGCTTTGACGCCCTGGGCGCGTGCCGCTTCCAGTGCCGCCGATACCCGGGCCTGGGCCGTGCGCTCCTGGGCGTCAAAGAACTCCTGCGGTGGCACGGGTTGCATCTCCGATATGGCGCTGTAGGGGAAGGGTTCCTTCACGCTAAGGACCTCCAGCCGCGCCCCGGTCAGCCTCGCCAGGGAAGCCGCCGTCTGAACGGCGCGCAGTGACGTCTCCGACCCATCGGTCGGCACAAGAATCTGCTGGTACATCGCCCATCTCCTGTTCATCCCGCGCGGTTTGCGGAATCAACGACTAGTCTGAACTTTCGCTGGGTCTTGGTCTTGATGCCGGTCAAGCGTGTGCCAACCAGCGCTGGTACGGCAAACCCGGGAGCGCCCCGATGGGCTGGTGCACCCGTGGGCGATCAGGTGTCGCTGGGGCCGGTGAGGCTTGCGGCGCGGCTTCGCACCCGCGTCGCGGTGATGCCCGCGCACACGATGAGCGCCATGCCCAGCAGGGTGGTCGCGCCCAGCGGGTCATCGAAGACCCAGACGCCCAGCGCCACGGAGAACGCGATGCCCAGGTATTGCAAGGCGGCGTTGACCAGGGGGTGGCCGATGGCCCAGGCGCGTGTCATCAGCAGTTGGGCGGTGGTGGCCAGAATCCCCACGGCCAGGATCAGGCCAAGCCCTTGCACGGTGTGCGGTGCCGGGCCGCCCTGCAAGGCCACCAGCGCCCCGCCCAGGGCGATGCCCCCAACGGAGAAGTAGAAGACGATGCGGTCCTCGGGCTCGCCGATGCGGCCCAGCGCGGCCACATGCAGGTAAGCCAGGGCGGCGGCCATGCCCGACATCAGGCCGGCCAGTCCGAACCACACCTGCTGCTGGTCGATGGTCGGTCGCAGCACCAGGGCCACGCCGGCAAACCCGGCCATCACCGACAGCACAAGGCCGGCGCTGACCGAAGACCTGCCTTCGCCGGCGGACAGGAGGCTTCCCGCCACCACGAACAAGGCGAGCCAGACCGACGACATCGAATTCAGGGTCATCGCCGTGCCCAGGGGCAGGCCGGTCAGCGAGAAGAACCACAGGCCCAGCCCGGTGACACCCAGCACGGCACGCCAGAAGTGCATCATCGGCACCTGTGTGCGCAGCGTCCCGCCCCGGCGTCGCACCAGCACCGTGACGATGAGCGCCCCGATGAGCGAGCGGTACAGCACCAGGTCCGGGGCCGGGTAGTGGGCCGAGGCCAGTTTCACGCACAGGCCCATCAGCGCAAACAGCGCCGAGGCGACCACCATCAAGGCGGTCGCGCTGGCCAGGGGTGCCTGCCGGGGCGGCGGTGCCGCGGGTTTCAGCGCCCGGCCCCGCGCGGGTTCCACGGGGCGCGCATCATCCGACCGCAGCCCCCATCACGCGGCGATACCACTCGTGGAAATGCTGCATCCCGTCTTCCATCGGGCTCTGGTACGGCCCGGCTTCGTCGTCGCCGCGCTCCAGCAGGGCCCGGCGACCCGCGTCCATGCGCTCGGCGATCTCGTCGTCCTCGACCATGGTCTCCTGGTAGGCCGCCTGCTGGGCCTGCACGAATTCGGGCTCGAAAGCCGCCACTTCCTCGGGATAGAAGAACTCCACCAGGTTCAGCGTCTTCTGCGGCCCCTTGGGATGCAGCGTGGACACCACCAGCACCTGCGGATACCACTCCACCATCACCGTGGGATACAGCGTCAGCCAGATGGCGCCCTGGGGTGGGGATTGGCCCTCATGGCGGTCCAGCACGGCCTGATGCCAAGGCCGGTAGGTGTCGGAACCAGGCCGCGCCAGAGCGTGGTGGATGCCCACGGTCTGCACCGAGTGCTGCGCCCCGAACTCCCACTGCAGGTCAGCGCAGTCGACGAAGCCGGACAGCCCAGGGTGGAAGGGCGCGACGTGGTAGTCCTCCAGGTACACCTCGATGAAGGTCTTCCAGTTGTAGTCGCACTCATGCACCTGCGAGGAATGGAAGACGTAGCCGTCGAAGGACAACTCGCGTTGTACACCCAGGCCTGCCAGGTCGCTGACCACATCGCGGCTGCCAGGTGTGCGCTCGAACAGCAACCCGTTCCAGGACTGGACTGGGTAGTTGCGCAGGTTCAGGCAGGGATCCTCGGTGAAATGCGGGGCCCCGAGCAGGGTGCCTTCCGGGCTGTACGTCCAGCGGTGCAGCGGGCACACGATGTTGCTGCCGGTGCGGCCGCGCCCCTTGAGCATCACGGCCTGCCGGTGCCGGCACACGTTGGACAGCACCTGCACGCCGTTGGCGGAGCGCACCAGTGCGCGCCCGTGCGCCTCCTGTGCAAGCGACTGGAAGTCTCCGACCTCGGGCACGCTGAGCTCGTGCCCGAGATACCTGGGGTGCGACTGAAAGATGAGCGACTGTTCCTGGCGGAACAGACCCTCGTCGAAGTAGCTGGAAACCGGTAATTGAGAGCGGCTGCGCTCAAGAGCTTGGAGACTGACGCTCAGGTCGGACATGATCCAAAGGATCTCCATGGTCAGGATGTCAAACCCCCACCCGGAGGCCCTGCGGGTGAGTCACGACGGATCGGGAAAACCGATGTAATGGTCCCTGCCGAAGCGGGGAGCGGATTCTACCCACGGCCCCATTTCGGCGCCCATGGACGCCCCTGCGGCGGGCCTAGAATCCGGCTTCTCTATGTCTCGAACGTCTTCCCGCACCCACCCAGAAGCCCCCCCTGCCGCCGGCGAGTTGAGCTACGAGGCGGCGGCGGCGGAACTGGAGCAGTTGGTGGCCGCCATGGAAAGCGGGCAGATGCCGCTGGACCGGCTGCTGGAGGGCTACCGGCGAGGCGCCGAGTTGCTGGCGCTGTGCCGCTCACGCCTGAAGGCGGTGGAGCAGCGGGTTCAGGTCATGGAAGACGGCGACCTGAAGCCGCTGGAGGCGGGCCGGGTATGAACGCCGTTGCATTCGACGGCTGGGTGCGGCAGTCGCTCGCAGCCGTGGAGCACGCGCTGGCGACCTGGGTGCCGGCGGATGCGCCAGGGGGCCTGGGGTCGGCCATGCGCTACGGCGTGCTCGATGGCGGCAAGCGCCTGCGGCCCTTGCTCGTGCTGGCCGCGGCGCATGCGGTGCAGGCTCAGGGCGAGGCGCCCCTGCGCGCAGCTGTGGCCGTGGAACTCATTCACGCCTATTCGCTCATCCACGATGACATGCCCTGCATGGACAACGACGTGCTGCGTCGCGGCAAGCCTACGGTGCACGTGCAGTTCGGCCAGGCGCAGGCCATGTTGGCCGGAGATGCCATGCAGGCGCTGGCCTTCGAGGTCCTGACGCCCGAGGAAGGGGTGGAACCCGTTGTGCAGGCCCGGCTCTGCGCCTTGCTGGCAAGAGCGGCGGGCCATGCCGGCATGGCGGGAGGGCAGGCCATCGATCTGGCCAGTGTGGGCAAGCCGCTGAGCGAAGACGTGCTGCGCGACATGCACCGCCGCAAGACCGGAGCCCTGCTGCAGGCCAGCGTGCTGTTGGGTGCCGTCTGCGCGCCATGCCCTGCGGGGGCGCTGCGTGCGCTGTCCGACTTCGGTGCGGCCATCGGCCTCGCATTCCAGGTGGTGGACGATGTGCTGGACGTCACCCAGGCTTCCGAGGTCCTGGGCAAGACCGCAGGCAAGGACGTGGAGCAGAACAAGCCCACTTACGTCCAGCTCATGGGGCTGCAACGCGCCCGGGATTACGCGCTGGAACTCCGTGCGCAAGCCCGTGACGCGCTGGCAGGCTCCGGCTTGACCTCGACCCATACGCTGTCAATGCTTGCTGACAAGGTCGTTGATCGTGAGAATTGACAGTCAGGCCCTGATCCGGGCACGTTCGACGAAGGCGACCGCCCATCCTACGCCTGGTGTGCACCACAAGAGTTCCCCATGACCTCAGCGCTGCTTCCCACCCTCGACAGTCCAGCCGATCTGCGCAGGCTGTCGCGCTCGCAACTGCGCCAGGTCGCAGACGAGGTCCGCCAGAAGGTGGTGGACACCGTCAG
>JBIKMY010000178.1:0-5064 GCA_044358945.1 Rubrivivax sp. | reverse complement strand
AGGCCAGCCGGGTGGTGCACCAGTCCAACGGAGGAGGAACCCGCCATGAAGGTCAGCGACATCCTGCGCGTCAAGGGCAGCACGCTGTTCACCACGACTCCAGATCGTCCCTTGGCCCAAGCCCTGACGCAGATGGCGGAACTGGACATCGGCTCGCTGGTGGTCATGGAGCACGGCGACCTGGCCGGCATGCTCACCTTCCGTGAGGTGATTGCCGCCGTGGTGCGCAATGGCGGGCAGGTGGGCTCTACCATCGTGCGCACCGTGATGGACGATGCGCCCCTGACCTGCACGCCCGAAACCGAGATGGACGAGGTGCGCCGCATGATGCTGCAGCGCCACGCCCGCTACATGCCGGTGATGGACAAGCGCACCTTGATGGGCGTGGTCTCGTTTTACGACGTCGCCAAGGCCGTGGTGGATGCCCAGGACTTCGAGAACCGCATGCTCAAGGCCTACATCCGCGATTGGCCGGTGGAAGAGGGCGGCGCCCGGCCGGCGCCGCAGGCCTGAGCCCGTAGGCCTGAGCCTGTAGGTTGGGCGCGGCGTTCGCGGGGCGGGCGCTGCCTACAATCCGCGGATGTCCGGTTCCACCTTCGGTGAGCTCTTTCGCGTCACCAATTTCGGCGAAAGCCACGGCCCCGCCATCGGGTGTGTGATCGATGGCTGCCCGCCGGGCATGGCCTTGTCGGAAGCCGACATCCAGCCCGACCTCGACCGCCGCCGGCCCGGCACCAGCCGCCACGTCACCCAGCGCAACGAGCCCGACCAGGTGGAAATCCTGTCCGGCGTGTACGAGGGCCAGACCACGGGCACGCCCATCGCCCTGCTGATCCGCAACACCGACCAGCGCAGCAAGGACTACGGCAACCTGCTGGACACCTTCCGCCCGGGCCACGCCGATTACACCTACTGGCGCAAGTACGGCCTGCGTGACCCGCGCGGAGGCGGGCGCTCTTCGGCGCGCCTGACCGCCCCCATGGTGGCCGCGGGTGCGGTGGCCCGCAAGTGGTTGCAGGCGCAGCACGGGCTCACGGTCACGGGCTGGATGACCGCCCTGGGTGAGGTGGAGATTCCGTTCGAGGACGAGGCCCACATCCCGCACAACCCCTTCTTCGCGCCAAACGTCAGCCAGATCCCCGCGCTGGAAGCTTTCATGGACGCGCTGCGCAAGTCGGGCGACTCCTGCGGCGCGCGCATCCGCGTGGTGGCGCGCGGCGTGCCCCCGGGCCTGGGGGAGCCGCTGTACGACAAGCTCGACGCCGACATCGCCTACGCCATGATGGGCATCAACGCCGTCAAGGCCGTGGAGATTGGTGACGGTGTGGACGTGGTGGCGCAGCGCGGCAGCGTGCATGGTGACGAACTCACGCCCCAGGGCTTTGCCAGCAACCATGCCGGCGGGGTGCTGGGCGGCATTTCTACGGGGCAGGACATCGTGGTGTCCATCGCCATCAAGCCCACCAGTTCGATCCGGTTGCCGCGCCATTCGGTGGACCGCACCGGCACGCCCACCACGGTGGAGACCTTCGGCCGCCACGACCCCTGCGTGGGCATCCGCGCCACGCCGATTGCCGAGGCCATGCTGGCCCTGGTGCTGATGGACCACGCGCTGCGGCATCGCGCGCAGTGCGGCGATGTGTCCATGCCCGCGCCGGCCCTGCCCGCACAGGCCTGAGCAGTGATAGCGAGTGGCCGCGGCGTGAGGGCTGAGGCTTGAGTTCCCTGGCCGCGCCCTTGCCGGCGTTCGCGCTGCTGTCCTTCACCTACTTTGCGGCCATCGGCCTTTTTAACCCGTACGCGCCGCTTTGGTTCAAGGAGCTGGGTTTCAGCACCCTGGCCATTGGCGGTATCGCGGCGTTGCAGTCCTGCACCCGCATCGTGGGGCCCTACGCCTGGGGCTGGCTGGGGGACCACACGGGCCGCCGCGTGTTTCTCATCCGTCTGGCCTGCATCGGCTGCGTGGTGTCGGCGGCCTCGCTGCTGCTGGTGGAAAGCCTGTGGCCAGTGGCGGCCGTCACGGCGCTGCTCTTCCTGGCCAACAGCGGCGTGGTGCCGCTGTACGAGACCTCGCTGGCCCACCTGCTGACCAACCGGCAAGGGATTGACGCCGGGCGTTACGGGCGGGTGCGGGTCTGGGGCTCGGTGGGCTTCATCGCCTCGGTCATGGCCTACGGCTTTGTGCTTGAGCGCCTGGGCGTTCAGGCCTTCCCCTGGATCGTGGCCGGCATGAACTTGCTGCTGCTTTGGGCGGCCACGCGACTGCCGCGCGGACATGAGCAGGTGGCGCATGACGAACCGGCGCCTGCAGTGCTGCCGCTGCTCAAGCAACCGGAGGTGGCCTGGTTCTTTGCTTCCATCTTCTTCACCGTGCTTGCCCACACGGCGGTGTACGCCTTCTTCTCGCTGTATCTCGTCCACCTGGGCTATGGCAAGACGGCCGTCGGGGCGCTGTGGGCGGTGGCGGTGGCGGTGGAGATCCTGTTCTTCTGGACCCAGGGCCGCTTCTTCGCCCGACTCAGCCCACATGGCTGGCTGCAGCTGGTGGCGGCGGTGACCACCGCCCGGTTTGCAGCCACGGCCGGTGCGGGCCATCTGGCGTGGGTGCTGGTGCTCGCTCAGATGTCCCACGCGGTGACGTTTGCCGCCCACCACGCAGCCTGCATCTCCATGGTGCACCGCTTGTTCCCGGGCCGCGCCCGCGGACGCGGCCAGGCGCTCTACACCATCCTGGGCTATGGCCTGTCAGGCGTGCTGGGGGGCTTCGGTGGCGGCTGGCTGATCGAACACCTGGGCTACGAGGCCACCTTCTGGGTGTCCGCCGGCGCGGGCGGTCTGGCCTGGTTCTGCGCCTGGCGGATGTCCCGGGCCGCGATCAGAACACCAGTTTGAAGCCGGCGGTCAGCAGGCTGGGCGTGCCGCGGCTCATCTGCTGGCCGTACGACAGGTCGAGGTAGGCCTTGTCCTTGGACAGCGTGTAGCGCAGGCCCAGGTTCCACCAGGGCGCACCGCGGTCATCGCCGAAGATCTCGGCCATGGGTGCCAGGCCGCCGAAGCCCTCGTGCTCCGCCGCCACACCCCAGACGGTGGTGCTGCTGCGGGCCTGATGGTCCCGCTCGTGGCCCAGGTTCAGGTGCCAGGTCAGCGGACCGGCCGGCAGGCTCACCACTGCACGCGCGTCCAGGATGGCGGTCTTCCAGCCCCCTGCGGCTGCCCGGGCACGCGACACGCCCCAGGCCAGGGTGAAGGCCGCGCCGTCGTCACCGCCGGCCGACCAGACTTCTGTCTTGCCGCCCAGGCGCAATCCTCGTTGCCGGTCGGTCCCGTCGTCGCTGGTGGAAACCGCCAGCGCCAGCTGGCTGTTGAAGCCCACCCCGCAGCCCAGCTGCAGGGCGTTGTCTCGCACGGAAGGCGTGCCGGCCACGCGCGCCCGGCCGGAGACGCCTTCGACCTCGCAGGTCTTGGCTTCCAGGACCCCGGCATCCTCGGTTTGCAAGGGTCGGCCGGCTTGGCTGAGCAGGGGCGTGGCGCAGCCCAGAAGGACGACGGCGAGGGGCTTGAGTTTCATGAGAGGTCAGATCCGTTGTAGTCGCTCACGGGTACGCAGCTGCAGAACAGGTTGCGGTCTCCGTAGACGTTGTCCACGCGGCCCACGGGCGGCCAGTACTTCTGCTGACGCAGGGTCTTGACCGGGTAGGCCGCCTCTTCGCGCGAGTACGGGTGGGGCCAGTCAGCCGCCAGCAGTGAAGCCGCGGTGTGTGGCGCATGCTTGAGCGGGTTGTCCTCGCGCGGCCAGGCGCTGGATTCCACCTTGGCGATCTCCTGGCGGATGGCGATCATGGCGTCGCAGAAGCGGTCCAGTTCGGCGAGGGATTCGCTCTCGGTGGGCTCCACCATCAGCGTGCCGGCCACGGGAAAACTCAGCGTCGGGGCGTGGAAACCGTAGTCGATCAGGCGCTTGGCGACGTCTTCGGCGCTGATGCCGGAGCTGTCCTTCAGCGACCGCAGGTCCAGGATGCACTCGTGCGCCACGCCACCGCCCTTCAAGCCCGCCACGTTGCTGCTGAACTGCACGTGGTAGTGGTCGGCCAGGCGGGCGGCTACGTAGTTGGCTGACAGGATGGCCGTCTCGGTGGCGCTGCGCAGGCCCTCGGCGCCCATCATGCGCACGTACATCCAGCTGATGGGCAGCACGGCCGAGTTGCCCAGCCAGGTAGCTGAGACCGCCTTGACGGGCGATGACTCGTCGCCCACGCCGCTGGCCACGTGCTGGGGCAGGAAGGGCACCAGGTCCTCCACCACGCACACCGGGCCCACGCCCGGGCCGCCGCCGCCGTGCGGAATGCAGAAGGTCTTGTGCAGGTTCAGGTGGCTGACATCACCGCCAAATTCGCCCGGCGCCGCCACGCCCACCAGGGCGTTCATGTTGGCGCCGTCCACGTAGACCCGCCCGCCATGCTGGTGGACCAGGGCACACAGCTCCTTGACCCGGGTCTCGAACACGCCGTAGGTTGAGGGGTAGGTGATCATCACCGCGGCCAGGTTCGCGCTGTGCTGCTCGCACTTGGCGCGCAGGTCGTCCATGTCGACGTTGCCACTGGCGTCGCACTTCACCACCACCACGCTCATGCCCACCATCTGGGCGCTGGCGGGGTTGGTGCCGTGGGCGGACTCGGGGATGAGGCAGATGTGGCGGTGCCCTTCACCGCGCGAGCGGTGCCACCCGCGGATGGCCAGCAGCCCGGCGTACTCGCCCTGTGAGCCGGCGTTGGGCTGCAGGCTGATGCCGGCATAGCCGGTGGCCTGGCACAGCCAGCCCACCAGTTGATCGGCCAGGGCCTGGTAGCCGGCCTTCTGCTCGGTCGGCGCGAACGGGTGGATGTGCGCGAACTCGGGCCAGGTGACCGGGATCATCTCGCTCGTCGCATTGAGCTTCATCGTGCACGAGCCCAGCGGAATCATGGTGCGGTCCAGCGCCAGGTCCTTGTCCGACAGGCCGCGCAGGTAGCGCAGCATCTGGGTCTCGCTGTGGTGGGTGTTGAACACCGGGTGGGTGAGGAAGTC
>JBIKMY010000176.1:0-5088 GCA_044358945.1 Rubrivivax sp. | reverse complement strand
CCACGTGCGCATAGTGACGGTTGGCCGTCTCGTACTCCACGTGCGCCGTATTGATCGTGATGCCGCGCGCCTTCTCCTCCGGCGCCGCGTCAATCTGGTCGTAGGCCTTGGCCTCACCACCAAACTTGCTCGACAGCACCGTCGTGATCGCCGCCGTCAGCGTCGTCTTGCCATGATCCACGTGCCCAATCGTCCCCACGTTCACGTGCGGCTTGGTACGCTCAAACTTGCCTTTTGCCATTTCGGTTCTCCCGACAACAAAATTGCGCCGCGCAAGGCGGCGGTAAAAAAACTGGTGCCCATGACGCGGATCGAACGCGTGACCTCTCCCTTACCAAGGGAGTGCTCTACCACTGAGCCACATGGGCATCGGCACGGGTCTGGACTTGCGGGGCTGGAGCCCAGACCGGTGACGACCACCTTGAACCAACATCTCAACCTGCGGAAAACCGCTGCGCCGACCGACTTGGAGCGGGAGACGGGAATCGAACCCGCGTCATTAGCTTGGAAGGCTAAGGTTCTGCCATTGAACTACTCCCGCAGGCAGCCTCATCAGGAACCAATCTGATCTTCTTGGTGGAGGAGGCTGGATTCGAACCAGCGTAGGCGTAAGCCAACAGATTTACAGTCTGCCCCCTTTAGCCACTCGGGCACCCCTCCACGGAGAACCCGTGACTGTAGCACAGCCTGGGCGTTGTCAAGTACCCGCTGGCCCAACGGCGGGGTCACTGGCGGGCCTACTCAATGACCACCAGTCGATGCGATCGGCCGTGGCCAGGAAATGGCTGCCCTCGGCCATGAACAACTTGTGAAAGTCATTGGAGGGGTGGCGGGTGCGCAACACCCGCGCGGCTGACGGGCCGGAGCCCACGGCTTCATCGAAAAAGGCCTGGGCCTTGGAGCCCCACAGCAGAAACGCCGGCGGATCGGAGCGTTCTGACAGTTTCTTGATGATATCAGATGTGAGCGCTTGCCAACCACACGCCAGGTGGCTGCCAATGCGGCCCACCTCCACTGTCAGGGTTGGATTCAACAACAGCACGCCCTGGCGGGCCCAGCCATCGAGCGCCCAGCTGGTCGGCGGGCGGAATCCAGGCCGGTCCGCAGCCAGGATCGCAAAGATCCGGCGTAAAGAGGGGGGCCTGGCGGCCCGGGCTGAGAACGCCAGGCCGTCGGCATGGCCCGCCGTGGGATAGGGGTCCTGGCCCAGCACCACGACCTTCACCTGCTGCGGCGGGGTCAGCCGCAGCGCCCTGAACGGGTCGTCGGGCGCGATGGGCCGCTGGGCCGAGACCTGCCGGATGCGACTCGCCACCGCTTCGAGGCGGTCCGGCGTCCATCCGGGCAGAGCGGCGCGCCAGGCCTGCGGCAGGCTGGCGAAGGCTGCAGGCAGGTCGTCTGCGGTCATGCGAACAGATCGCGCAGGGCATGGCCCGGATCCGCCGCGCGCATGAAGGCCTCCCCGACCAGAAAGGCATGCACGTCTGCCGACCGCATCCTTTGCACATCGGCGCGTGCCAGGATGCCGCTCTCGGTGACCAGCAAGCGGTCGTCCGGAATGCGGTGCAACAGGTCCAGCGTGGTGTCCAGCGAGACCTCGAAGGTTCTGAGGTTGCGGTTGTTCACACCCAGCAATGGCGTCTTCAGGCGCAAGGCCCGATCCAGCTCCGCGCCGTCATGAACCTCGACAAGGACGTCCATGCCGAGTTCGAGGGCACAGGCTTCCAGTTCGGCCATCAGGCCATCCTCCAGACAGGCCGCGATCAACAGAATGCAGTCCGCCCCCATGGCCCGGGCTTCGACCACCTGGTAAGCGTCGATGAGGAAATCCTTCCTCAGCACGGGCAGGCCGCAAGCGGCACGCGCCTGCTGCAAGAAGGCGGCGCTGCCCTGGAAGAAGCGCTCGTCAGTCAGCACGCTCAGGCAGGCGGCCCCGCCCGCCTCATAGCTGCGGGCAATGTCGGCGGGCACGAAGTGTTCGCGCAGCACACCCTTGCTGGGACTGGCCTTCTTGACCTCGGCGATGACCGCAGGCTGCCTCGCCGCCAGGCGAGCGCGCAAGGCGGCGGCAAAGCCGCGCACTGGCGTCTGAGCCTGGGCCTGCTGGCGCAGGCTGGAGAGGTCGTGCAGGGTGCGTGCGTGCGCCACTTCCTCGCGCTTGACGGCGACGATGCGCTGCAGGATGTCGGACATGGCGCCTGTCCTCAGGCCGGCCGGAAGCGGTTGGTGACCGCCACGAACTGACTGAGCTTGGCCAGGGCGGCGCCGCTGGCCACTGCCTCACGCGTCATGCGAACACCCTCGGCCACGCTGGGCGAGACACCCGCGCAGTACAGCGCCGCGCCGGCATTGAGCAGAACGATGTCGCGCACCGGACCGTCCTCATTGGCCAGGGCGCGCTGGATGCACTGCACGGACTCCTGCGTGCTGGCCACCTTCAACACGCGTGAGTCGTAAACCGGCAGCCCGAAATCACTGGGGTGCACGAGGTACTCACGCACCTGCCCGTCCTTGAGTTCACCCACCAGGGTCTCGCCCGACAGGGAGATCTCGTCCATGCCGTTCATGCCGTGCACCACCATCACGTGCTCGCTGCCCAGGCGCTGCAGCACGCGCACCTGGATGCCCACGAGATCCGGGTGGAACACGCCCAGCAGCTGGTTGGGGGCGCCGGCCGGGTTGGTCAGCGGCCCGAGGATGTTGAACAGCGTGCGCACGCCCAGCTCCTTGCGCACGGGGGCGGCGTGTTTCATCGCCGCATGGTGCTGAGGGGCGAACATGAAGCCGATACCCGTCTCGGCCAAACACTCGGCCACCTGCGCCGGCTGCAGGCCGATGTAGGCGCCCAGGGCCTCCATCACGTCAGCCGACCCGGACGTGGACGAGACGCTGCGCCCGCCATGTTTGGCCACGCGCGCGCCGGCGGCGGCGGCCACGAACATGGCAGCCGTGGAGATGTTGAAAGTGTGCGAGGCGTCCCCCCCCGTGCCCACGATGTCCACTAGGTGGGTGCGGTCCGCCACATGCACTGGCGTGGCGAACTCGCGCATCACCTGGGCGGCGGCCGCGATTTCGCCGACGGTCTCCTTCTTCACCCGCAGGCCGATGGACAGGGCCGCGATCATCACCGGCGACATCTCGCCGCTCATGATGCGCCGCATCAGGGCCAGCATCTCGTCGTGGAAGATCTCGCGGTGCTCGATGACGCGTGTGAGCGCTTCGCTGTTGGTGATGGACATGGGAACTCTCTGGAAACGACGGGGATGAAGCTCAGGCCAGGGCGGCGCGCATGACGTCGATGGCGCGATCGACATCCGGGCGCGACACATCGAGATGGGTGACCAGCCGCAGGCGGTACAGGCCGGTGCACAGCACGCCCTGTGCGCGGGCGCGGTCCACCACGCCGTGGGCGCGCTCGGGGGCCACATCGACGAAGACGATGTTGGTCTGGGGCATCTCGCATTGCACGCCCGGCAGGCCCTGCAGACCATCGGCCAGGCGGCGGGCGTTGGCGTGGTCTTCGGCCAAGCGATCGATGTGGTGATCCAGCGCATGCAGCACGGCTGCAGCCAGCACGCCGGCCTGCCGCATGCCGCCGCCGAGCATCTTGCGCACGCGGTGGGCGCGGGCGATAAGCTCGCGCGGGCCGCACAGGGCCGAACCCACGGGTGCCCCCAGCCCCTTGCTGAAACACACGGAGACGGTGTCGAAGGGCGCGGCCAGTTCGCGGGCGGCCGCGCGCGCGTCACCCCCGCTGGCCACGGCAGCGTTGAACAGGCGAGCGCCGTCCAGGTGGGTGGCCAGACCGCGCGCATGCGCCAGGGACGTGGCCTGCTGCACATACGACGGCGGCAGGACCTTGCCGCCCCAGGTGTTTTCCAGCGCCAGCAGCCGCGTGCGGGCGAAATGGGCGTCGTCGGGCTTGATGGCCCCCTCGATCTCGGCCAGGGCGATGCTGCCATCGGCCGCCTGCGCCAGAGGCTGGGGCTGGATGCTGCCCAGCACGGCCGCGCCGCCGCCCTCCCAGCGGTAGGTGTGGGCCATCTGCCCGACCAGGTATTCATCACCCCGGCCGCAGTGCGCCATCAGCCCGCACAGGTTGCTCTGCGTGCCCGTGGGCAGGAAGAGTGCAGCCTCCTTGCCCAGCAGGGCCGCGATGCGATCCTGCAGTGCATTGACCGTCGGGTCGTCGGCAAAGACGTCATCACCCACCTCGGCCGCAGCCATGGCCGCACGCATGGCGGGGGTGGGACGGGTAACGGTGTCGCTGCGCAGGTCGATCATGACGGAGCCCCCATGCGGATGAAGTTGCGAAGCATCGCATGGCCGTGCTCGGACAGGATGGACTCGGGGTGGAACTGCACCCCTTCCAGCGGGGCCGCGCTGCCGGCATAACCCCGATGGCGCACGCCCATGATCTCGCCATCCTCGGACTGCGCCGTGATCTCCAGTTCGGGCGGCAGGCTGTCGCGTTCGATGGCCAGCGAGTGGTAACGGATGACGGTGGGGGCCTCGGGCAGCCCGGCATAGACCCCCCGACCGTCGTGATGCAGCACGCTGGTCTTGCCGTGCATCTGGCGCGCGGCGCGCACGATGCGTCCGCCCAGGGCCGCCCCGATGCTCTGATGGCCCAGACACACGCCCAGCAAGGGGATGCGACCCGCAAAGTGGCGCACCGCGCTCACGCAGATGCCGGCTTCCGCCGGCGAACAGGGCCCGGGCGAGAGCACCAGGCGCTCAGGCTTCAGGCCCTCGATCTGCTCCAGCGTGATCTCGTCATTACGGACCACCCGGACATCCTCGCCGAGTTCACCAAAGTACTGCACCAGGTTGAAGGTGAAGCTGTCGTAGTTGTCAATCATCAGCAGCATGTGCGCTCTATCCCGTTGAGTTCACTGGATGCGCCGAGGAGCATCCTGATTCGGACCCCGTTTTGATACCCGCTTCTTGCGACGCTGGCGAGGCCGGCGCGGCGTGCTGGGTGGGGACGGAAGGCGCCTGGATTCGTGCAGAAGGGCGCGTAGGGGTGGTCAGGCTGATGGCTTGCGCCAACGCCAACCGGAGCGCGCTGCGGTGATCGGAAGGGTC
>JBIKMY010000009.1:0-18433 GCA_044358945.1 Rubrivivax sp. | reverse complement strand
TGGACGCGGGTATCGGGCCCGACCCTGCCCTGATGCAGCCCCTGGACGCTGAGGCGCGCAAGGCGCTCATGCGCGGGGGCTCCAAGACCTTCTTCGCCGCCTCGCTGCTGCTGCCCGCCAGGGTGCGCGAGCCCGCCACGGCGCTCTACGCCTACTGTCGCCTGGCCGACGACGCCGTGGACCTGGGCGAAGACCCGCACGCCGCCGGGCGGGTGCTCGCGCAGCGCCTGGACGCCATCTACCAAGGCCGCCCCGGCCCGGCCGAGGCCGACCGCGCGCTGGCCCAGGTGGTGCACCGTTTCGCCATCCCACGCACCCTGCCAGACGCTTTGCTGGAGGGCTTTCTGTGGGACGCCCAAGGCCGCAAGTACCACACGCTGTCGGATGTGCAGGCCTATGGCGCCCGGGTGGCCGGCACCGTGGGCGCCATGATGGCCCTGGTGATGGACACCCGCGGTGCTCAGGCCGTGGCCCGCGCCTGCGAGCTGGGCGTGGCCATGCAGCTGACCAACATCGCCCGCGACGTGGGCGAGGACGCCCGCAACGGCCGCCTGTACCTGCCCCGCGACTGGCTGGTCGAGGCCGGCATCGACCCCGACGCCTGGCTGCAAGCCCCCTGCTTCACGCCCGCCATCGGCAACGTCGTTCAGCGCCTGCTGCGTGCGGCCGACGTGCTCTACGCCCGCGCGGAAGGCGGTATCGCCGACCTGCCGCTGGACTGCCGCCCCGCCATCCAATCGGCCTGCCGGGTCTACGCCGAGATCGGCCACCAGCTCGAACGCGAAGGTCTGGATTCGGTGTCCAAGCGGGCCGTGGTCTCCAAGGGCCGTAAGATCGCCCTGCTGGCCGCCTCCACGGGCGCAGCCTTCATGCACTCGCCCTTCGGCCGCAGGCCCCTGGCACCGCTGCCCGAGATCGCCTACCTTGTGGACGCCGTGCAGCAGTGCGAAGCGCGGGCCGCCGGCTCCGGTGCCGGCACCCTGCCCCGCCGTAGCTTTGACGAGCGCATGGAGTGGGCCACCCAACTGCACGCGCGCCTGATCGACCGCGAGCAGCAGCGGGCGCAGGGCCGTCAAGGCCGCGCTGCCTGACGGCCCGCGCTGAGCACACCGCCACAGCGCCCTGGACATGGCTGACCTGCCGCTGCTGAAACTGGTGGAGGTGCTGGGCGTGGGCCTGGCCGGAGGCCTGTTCGTCTGGTGGCAGTTGCGCGACGTCAAGCGCGCGCAGGAGGCCACACGCCGTGAGCGACTGGCGCGCGAAGCCCAGGCAGCCCAGCACGTTCCAGACCCACAGCAGGCACCGGTCCCGCCGTTGGCGGGCAGCGCACAGCCCGCCGAGCGGCCATCGGACAGCACCCCACGATGAGCCCCGCCGCCCTCAAGATCGCACACATCCTGTGCGCCTGCCTGTTCATCGGCAACGTCATCGTCAGCGGCGTGTGGGCCGCGATGGCCGAGCGCACGCAAGACCACACCATCATCCGCTTCAGCAACCGCATGGTGCTCATCACCGACGTGCTGTTCACGGCCGGCGGCTCGCTGGGCATCGTGATCACAGGCTACCTGATGGCCCACCGCTGGGGCGGCGAGAGCGGCCACCCGTGGATTCAGTGGTCCTACATCCTCTTCGGCCTGTCCGGGCTGATCTGGCTGTTTGTGCTGCTGCCCATCCAGCTGCGGCAGCGCCAGTTGCTGGCCCAGACCACGCAGATCACGGCGCAGTACCGCCGGCTGTCGCGGCAATGGCAGCTCTGGGGCGCGCTGGCCACGCTGCTTCCGCTGCCCATCCTGTACTTCATGATCACCAAGTCGGCCGGGTGAGCGCGGCTGCGCAGGGCCCGCCTTCGACCAGCACGCAAGACCGCACCAGGTGCCCTCCGTCCTGCAAGACCTGCGCGGCCAGGTCGTTCTCGTCACCGGCGCGGCCTCCGGGATCGGTGCGGCCGGTGCGGCCGAATTGCAGCGGCGTGGCGCCGTGCCCGTGCTGGTGGACCAGGACGGCGCCGGCCTGGCCACCCAGGCCGACACATTGGCGGGGGCCGATGGCATGCGCCCGCTGGCCGTGCAGGCCGACATCACGTCGCTGGCCGAGTGCGAGGCCGCTGTGCAGGCCACGCTGGCGCGGCACGGGCGGCTCGACATCGTCTGGGCCAACGCCGGCATGGCCGCCTTCGGCCCGCTGGCGCACACCGACCCGGCCGCCTGGCGGCGCTGCATCGACGTCAACGTCAACGGCACCTTCCACACCGTGCGGGCCGCCCTGCCGGCGGTGCAAGCCGCGCAGGGCTACGTGTGCCTCACGGCCTCGGTGTCCACCTTCGCCCACCCACCCATGATGTCGGCCTACGCCGCGTCCAAAGCGGCGGTGGAGGCCATGGCCAACGCCTGGCGCATCGAGCTGGCCGCACACGGCGTGGACGTGGGCATCATCCACGCCTCCTGGGTGCGTACCCCGCTGGTGGAAGAAGGCGAGCTGCACCCCGGATTCATCCGCCTGCGCCAGACCGTGCCCGCGCCCATGCGCCAGGCGCTGTCGCCCGAAGAAGCGGCCCGCCGCATCGTGGACGGCATGGCGCGTCGGCAAAGCCGTATCTGGGTACCGGGCTGGGTGCGGGCGATGCACTGGCTGCGCGCCCTGCTGCACCTGCCGCAAGCCGAACGCGCCCTGCGCCAGGCCGCGCCAGAACTGGAGCAGATGTACCTCGACATCCTGGCCACGGAGGGCGCGGCGGCATCGTCCTACGCGCCGCGGGAGCTGCAGCGGGCGATGGAGCGGGATCGGCAGCGGCCTTAGCCGCCCGCGATGTCAGGGCTCGGTTTCGGCTCGTTCTTTCGCGTCCGCCAGCATCTTCTGCGCCTCATCGGTCAAGGTCCCGAGGACCCGGTCGAGGACCTCATGGTCGGCTTCGGTCAGCCGCCCCCGAAGCCGGGCTTGCCGAGCCTTGGAGCCCACAATGCCGCGGCGCAAAACCGCGGTGCCGGCCTCGGTGACCGACAGGCGCTGGCGACGCCGATCGGCCTGGTCGCTGTCCATGGCGATCAACCCCTTGTCGAGCAACTCATAGCTCGCCCGGCTGACCTGGCTGTGGTCCAGCCGCGTGGCCGCAGCCACCTGGCCCGACGTCGCCGGCCCCAGCCGGTTGAGCATGACCAGTACGCGCCATTGCCGACTGGACAAACCCAACTCTCGGCCCACCGAGCTTTCCACCACCCTGGCCAGCAACTGCGACAACACCGAGATCCGGAAAGTGATGAGGTCTTCCGGTTCGTGGCGGCGCAGCGTCGCCACGCTGACTGACGCGGACTTTTTACTTGTCATTGCAATACTTGCTTTAGCACATAATTGCGTCGAACTTGTTCCCCAGCCAACACCCTGCCAAGGAGACGCCCATGCATTCTGCGCTGCGCCGCGCCCTGATCACCGCCACCCTGCTGGCCCCCATGGCCCAAGCGGCCTGGGCCGACACCTACCCGAGCAAGCCCATCACCTTGGTGGTGACGCAAGGCCCAGGTTCGGGCAGCGACGTCACCGGTCGGCTCGTGGCCGGCTACCTGGGCCCGCTCCTGGGCCAGACCGTGGTGGTTGAGAACCGCGCCGGTGCGTCGGGCATCGTCGGCCACCAGTCGGTGGCGCGGGCCGCGCCCGATGGGTACACGCTGCTGTTCACCTCCACCGCAGGCCTGTTTGTGGTGCCGGTGATGAACCCCAACGCCAAGTACAGCCTGGCTGACTTCACGCCCGTGGCACCGGTGATGCGTGCGCCGTTTGCGGTGCTGGTGGCCAACACGCCCACAGCGCCCAAGACGCTGGCCGAACTGCTGGCCAGCCTGCGCGCCAAGCCGCAGAGCTTTGCCTCCGCGGGGGTAGGCACCATGACCCATCTGGGCACAGAACTGGTGCTGCGCAAGGCCGGGGTGCAGGCCACCCACGTGCCTTACAAGGGCAGCGGCGCGGCGCTGACCGACCTGATGGGCGGCCAGGTGCTCTTCGCCACCGACTCGCTCACTGCCTCCATGGCGCACATCAAGAGCGGCAAGCTGCGCGCCCTGGCCACGACCGACACCGCCCGTGAGGGCTCGCTGCCCGATGTGCCCACGCTGGCCGAGGCGGGCATCACGGGCGTTCAGGTGGCCGCCATCGGTGGGCTGTTTGCGCCCAAGGGCACACCGCAGGACATCATCGACAAGATCGCCGCGGCCACCGCCAAGGTCCTGGCCACGCCTGAGGTGGCGCAGCGCTTGGCCGCGGTGGAGACAGACCCGCTGAGGATCTCGATGCCGGCCTTCGTCAACCTGTTGCGGCGTGAGGCAGATTCCTGGAGCCCGCTGGTGCAGCAACTGGGCTTGAAGCAGGAATGAGCCGCGCCCAGGCGCTTCCGCTGGCCGCCTTGCAGCCAGGCGCCTCCGGTCCTCTGGAGGGCGTACGGGTGGTCGACCTGTCCCGGCTGGTGGCCGGCAACATGCTGACGATGCAGCTGGGTGACTTCGGCGCCGACGTCATCAAGGTTGAAGCCGCCGGCTCGGGCGACACGCTGCGCGAATGGCGCGAAGCCCACGCCGAGCACCCCGAGGGCTTTGACGGTTGGTGGCGCACCTACGGCCGCAACAAGCGCAGCCTCGCGATCGAACTTCGCAACCAACAGGCCATGGCCTGGCTGAAGCGGCTCATTGGCACGGCGCAGGTACTGGTGGAGAGCTTTCGCCCGGGCACGCTGGAGGCCATGGGTCTGGGGCCTGACGTGCTGCTGGCGCAGAACCCGAAGTTCGTCATCGTGCGCTTGTCGGGCTGGGGCCAGACCGGCCCGTACCGCGAACTGCCCGGCTTCGGCAGCCTGATCGAAGGCTTCAGCGGCTTTGCACACAAGCACCGCGACGCCGACGGTGCACCCCAACTGCCCAACCTGGCGATGGCCGACATGATCACCGGGCTGACCGGGGCGTTTGCAACGATGGCGGCCTTGCGGGAGGTGGAGGTGCGCGGCGGGTGTGGACAGGTGCTGGACCTCTCGCTGCTCGAACCCATGCTGGCCATCATGGGCCCCGATGTCGGGAACTACGCGGCGACAGGCCACGAACCGGAGCCAGGGCACAAGATCGCCTCTCCCAGAGGCAGCTACCGCTGCAAGGACGGCCTGTGGGTGTCGATGTCAGGCTCCACCGACTCCATGGCGCGGCGCGTGTTCGAGGCGATCGGGCAGGCGCCGCTGTTCGACGACCCGCGCTTTGCCACCAACGCCGCCCGGCTGGCCAACGACCGCGAGCTGGACGGCCTGGTGGCGGGCTTCATCGCCGGTCTCGACCAGGCGGAGTGCCTGGCGCTGTTCCGCCGGCATGGGGTGACGGTGGGGCCCATCTACGCGCCGCCGCAACTGCTGACCGACCCGCACGTGGCCGAGCGAGGTGTCTACGTGCGGCTGGACAGTGGCGACGGCCGCCCGCCCACCGTGATGCACCAGGTCACGCCGCGGCTGCAGGGCACGCCGGGGAGCATCCGCCGCGCGGCACCCCAAAGGGGCCAGCACACGGAGGAGTTACTCCAGGAACTCGGTGCGACCCCTGACGAGTGCACCAACCTTCGGCAACAAAGGGCTATTGAATGCAACTGAGGCCACACCTGCGGCAGCTGCGTTCGCTGCTGTTCCTGCCTGCAACTGCAGACCACCTGCTGGCCAAAGCCACCGAGCGCGGCGCGGATGCCCTGGTGGTGGACCTTGAAGATGCCATTCCCCCTGATCGCAAGGCACAAGCCCGCCCGATGGCCCGTGCGGCCGTGGAACAACTGGCAACGCGCGGTGCCACGGTGGTACTGCGCGTGAACAGCGAGCCCACCCTGTGGCGGCAAGACCTGCAAGACATGCTGCTGCAGCACCTGGCCGCCATCATGCTGCCCAAGGTGGAATCCCCTGCTCAGGTGGACGCCTTCGCGCACGCACTGGCAACCCACGCGGCCGCCGGCGGCCATCAAGCACCCCCCATCGCGGCCTTGCTGGAAACGCCCCGCGGCGTGCTGGCGGCCGCCCAGGTCGCGCCACACGAAGCGCTGTGTGCATTGGGCTTTGGCGCCGAAGACTATGCGGGTGCCTTGGGCGTGCCACCTGAACCGGCCGCACTGACGTGGCCAGCCCACCAGGTGCTGACCTGTGCACACGCCTACGGTCTGGCCTGTTGGGGCCTGGCCGGCAGCATTGCAGTCGTGGACGATGTGGAGGGCTTCGAGCAAACCGTGCGCGCGGGCCGCGCGATGGGCTTCACGGGCTCGGTGTGCATCCACCCGAAGCAGGTGCCCATCGTCAACCGCGGGTTCTCGCCCACGGCCGATGAGCGTGCCTGGGCCGCGCGGGTCGTGGCTGCTGATGAGGCGGCACGCGCGGCTGGCCTGGGCGCGGTGCTGTTGGACGGCCGGATGATCGACCGGCCCATCGTTGAACGCGCGCGCCGCTGGCTGGACTTCCCTGCATGAGCATGCCGCCGGCGGCTGCGGGCCACTGGGTCACCGTGTGGGCCGCATCGGCACAGGCCGCGTACCCGGTGGGCTCCACCATCGCACAACCCGACCTGCGTGCTGCAGTGCCTGACGCGGCTGAAGGCCTGGTCAACCAGTCCCTGCGCATGCTGTTGCGGCCCGCGCTGTGGTCCACGCGCTTCAGGCTGCGCCTGAGCAACCATTTCGGCGACCGGCCGGTGCAGCTTCGCAGCATGAGCTTGGCCTTGCACCAGGGCGGTGGTGCGGTCGTGACCGGCACACGCGTGGCGCTGCCTGACCAGTCAGTGGCTGCAGGGGCTGCCGCATGGACGCCCGCCATCGAGTGGGCCGCGCTGCCAGCAACACCACACCTGGTGCTGGGCCGCAACCTGGTCTTCAGCGCTTGCGTGGAGGGCGCCAGCGGGCCCATCACCTGGCACGCGAAGGCCATGGCCACCTCGTACCTCTCTGCACCAGGCGACACGGCCGCCGCACAGTCCGACAGCGAACTCGGGTTCCCCCACACCCTCACGTCGACCTTCTTCGTTGACGCCCTGGATGCCTGGCTGCCCAGCGATGCAGGGGCGCTCGCCGCCTTCGGGGACTCACTGACCGACGGCACCGCCACGACGCTCAACGGGCACGACCGGTGGACCGATGTGCTGCAGCGCGAGCTCTGGGCTGCGGGACGCCAGGACATCGCCATCGTCAATGCCGGCATCGGCGGCAACCAGGTGTGCGGCCCTGATCCTGGTGCGGGCCCCTGGCGGGGTGGCCCGGCGGCCGTCGACCGGCTGGAGCGCGACGTGCTCAGCCTGTCAGGCGTCCGCACGGTCTTGTGGCTGCAAGGCATCAATGACTTCAGCGACAACGGCCAGACCGAAGCCGCCACCGTGATCCGGGCCATGGCCGGCGCCGTTCAGCGCATGCGGGCACAGGGCCTGCGCGTCATCGGCGCGACGGTGCCCAGCGCCCTGGGCAGCACGCGGCCGGGCCATGGTGGCGCCTTGCAGGACGCCCGTCGGCGGGCCTTCAACGCCGCGGTGCGCGCGGGTTCGCTCTTCGACGGGTTCGTGGACCTGGACCTCGCCCTGACGGACCCCCACACCGGCACACTCCAGGTTGCATACAACGGCGACAGCACCACGGGCGAGCCGGGTGATGGCGTTCACCCCAACCGCGCAGGCCATGCCGCCATGGCCCGCTGCATGTTCGAGACCTTGCCATGAGCCCCGTTCCCAACCCCTTCGACCCGCGGCTGCGAAACGACCTGAGCGCCAACGAAAGGACCTTGCTGCACTTCATGTCCGACTGCATGCATGGCCACGACATGAGCCTGGTCGACCGCTATGTGGCCGAGGACTACATCCAGCACACACCCGGCATCGGCCAGGGGCGTGACGGCTTGCGCCACTACCTGGAACAGGTGGCCTGGAAGCGGCCGGGCCGCCTGACGTGGCGACCCATCCACCTGTTTGCCTGCGGCGACTTCGTCATCCTGCACAAGCTGTTGCCGGCCACGGTGATTGCAGACTTCATGCGCTTCAACGCCCAGGGCCAGATGGCCGAGCATTGGGACGTGGTGCAGCCCCTGCCAGAGCCCGACTACGACCCCATGCGGCTGTCCACCGAGAACCTGTCCCGGTTTGCAGCGTTGTTCAAGATCGGCTGAGGCTCGATCCGGGAGGAGCGGCAATCTACAGGCGCCTGCCCAGGAGGTGTGCGATCCCTTGCCGCAGGATGGACACGAGGAATTGACCCCTCTTCGTGGAACACCGTCGGCATGACTCCCCGGCCAAGTCGGGCTGGGTCTCGCGCATTCATGTCGTCTGAAGCAGACCCACCTCGGCCACTGTGCTGAGCTGCGACGCTGGCAGGTATGCCTGGAACCGACCCTGAATCGACACCCGTATCGCCGAACTCGACGCCCCGAAGCGGTTGCTGTACGAGCGGGCCACTCGTGCGAGGACCGCAGGCTGCCTAACCCAAACGGTCTATACCGCGCACTGTCAGACTGGGTTTGGTGGTCTACGCTTCAGCGTTCCGCAGTCAACAAACGCCGCACTTCGTCGACGAGGGCGGCGGGTGTGATGCGGAAATGCTCGTAGAGCTGCTCCGCGGGCCCCGATGCGCCGAATCCCGTCATGCCGACGAATCCGCCTCTCGAACCGAGCCACTGGTCCCAGCCGAATCGCATCGCTGCCTCGCAGGCGACACGAACGGTGCCCTGGCCCAGCACGCTGTCCCGGTAGCCTTCATCCTGATCTGCAAACAGCTCCCAGCTCGGCATCGACACGACGGCAGTGGGTATGCCGTCCTTCTGCAGCTTGTTCCGTGCAGCGACGGCGAGCGCCACCTCCGAACCCGTCGCCAGCAGGGTGACTTGCCGCGCCCCAGCTTCGGCTTCGGCCAGGACATACGCGCCACGTCGGGACAGGTTCTCTATCGTGTGAGTTCGACGGACGTGGGGTAGTGCCTGGCGTGCGAAGACCAGCGTCGAGGGTCCATTGCTGTGCTCATACGCGATCTGCCAACACTCTGCGGCTTCCACCGCATCCGCCGGCCTCAGCACCAGCATGTTCGGCATCGCGCGCAACGAAGCCAGGATCTCCACCGGTTGGTGCGTCGGGCCATTGCGTCCGATGCCGATGGAGTCGTGGCTGAAGACGAACTTGACCGGCAGGCCCATCAACGCGGCCATGCGCATGGCCGGGCGCTCATAGTCTGCGAAGGCAAGGTAGGTCACGGCCAGCGGAGCCACGCCGCCGTGGGCCGCCATGCCGTTGGCCATGGCGCCCATGACGTGTTCTCGTACGCCGCAGTGGACGTAGGCCCCACGTCGGTCTTCGGCGGTGAACGCCGTCAGTCGTCGTTTGTGATTGGTGGGTGCTTCCAGGTCCGCGCAGGCGACCATGCGTTCCGGCATCACGTCAACCAAGAGATCGTTGATCTCTGCCGAGATGAATATGCCACTTGCAAGAGGCTCGCCATCTATGGCCGCCTGCTTGTACTGGAGCAGGACACGGCTCCAGTCTTCGGGCAGTTGTCCCACCATGGTGCGATTGAATTCGTCGCGCTGCGGCACGGGCATTGCCGCAAGCCGTTGTGCCCAGGCCTGTCGCAAGGGAAGGCCCCTGCGCCCAGCCGCACGCCACTCTGCCAGGATGCTGTCGGGCACCTCGAATGGCGGGTGCGGCCAGCCCAGCGCTTCGCGCGCTGCATGGGCGTCGTCCGGATACAGCTTGCCGCTGTGCCCACCGCGCTGGCCCTGCAGCCGTGCAAGGCCACGGGCAATGACGGTACGGCACGCAATGAGCGATGGCCTTGGATCGTCCTTTGCTGCGGCGATCGCCGCTGAGACCGATTCGATGTCGTGCCCGTCGACTTCCACTACATGCCAACGGGCCACTCGAAACCGCTGGGCGACATCTTCACTGATGGACAGGTCGGTTGAGCCGTCGTCGGTGATGCGGTTGTCGTCCCACAACAGCGTCAGCTTGCCAAGCTGCAAGTGCCCGGCGAGCGAGATCATCTCCTGACCGATACCTTCTTGCAGGCAGCCATCGCCGACAAAGGCGTAGGTTCGATGGTCGACGACGCTGCTGCCGAATCGAGCGTTGAGGTGGGCCTCTGCGACTGCCATGCCGAACGCATTCGCAATGCCCTGGCCGAGTGGGCCCGTGGTCACTTCAATCCCGCTTGCGGGATCGAACTCCGGGTGACCTTCGCATCGTGAGCCGAACTGCCGAAAGCTTCGGATTTGTTCGATCCCGATGCGTTCGTAGCCGGTGAGGTAGAGCAGTGCGTACAGGAGCATCGACCCGTGGCCGTTGGACAGCACGACGCGGTCCCGGTCGGCCCAGGTAGGGTCGGAGGCATCGAACTTCAGGTGTCTCGTGTAGAGGGCGGTGGCGATCTCGGCCATGCCGAGCGGCACGCCCTGGTGGCCCTCGCCAGCGGCGACGATGGCGTCTATCGATAGAAAGCGGATCGCGTCGGCCAGGGGCAGTGGCGCACCGTCTGGACCTGCGACTGCGGTGCTTATTGAGGCTGCTTGAGCTTGCGGTGACATCTCGGGCGTCTTGTTCACACTTGTGGGTTGCTGCGGCTTCTACAGCGCCACGGTCGACAACCACGGCACCGCGGCGATCACGACGATGCCGATCAACAGTGCGCCGAGGTAGGGCCAGATCGCCTTCGTCACTTCATCTGGGGAAGTCCCGCCGATGCGGGCGGCGATGTAAACCCCGATGCCGACCGGCGGCGTCATGTAGCCGACATTCATGGCACAGACGATCACCATGCCGTAGTGGATGTCGTGGATGCCGAGCTTGCGTGCGATGGGGTACATGATCGGCGCCAGCAACAGCACGGCCGGCAGGCCTTCGAGCAGGCAGCCCAGGACCACGAAGATGACCACCGACATCGCCATGAAGGCGATGGCGCCGCCGGGCATGGCGGTCAAGGCTGCAGTGAGATCCTGGATGACCCCACTTTGGGTCACGGCCCACGCCATGCCGGAGGCCGTGCCGAGAATGAGCAGGATGGCGCCAGAAAGCGACGCCGTCTCCACCAACATGTCGTACAGCTTGCGCACGCGCAGGCCCCCGTACAACAGGTGACCGATGAGCATGGCGTACAGGACCGCGATGGACGACACCTCGGTAGCGGTGGCCATGCCGCCGCCGACAGCGCTGCGGATGAGAAATGGCAATACCAGGGCAGGACTGGCAATGAGCAGAAACTTTCCGATTGCACGCGCGGTCGGTCGACGGACGTTGCTCATGTCCTCGTTGCGGGCGCGCCAGCGCGCAAGCGCCAGCAGGCTGATCAGGAGCACCATTGCGATCACGAAGCCGCTCTGGAAAAGCCCGGCGATCGACACTCCGGCAACGGCCCCCAACACGATCAGCACGATGCTGGGCGGAACGGTGTCTGCCATCGCCGCGCCCGTGGCCAGCATGGCCGCCATGTCGGGGCGCTTGTAGCCGCGCCGCTCCATCTCTGGAAACAACGCAGGCGCGACCGTCGCCATGTCCGAGGTCTTCGATCCGGAGATACCGGACACGATGAACAGTGAGCCCAGCAGCACGTAGGACAGGCCGGCCTTGAGGTGCCCGACCAGCGAACTCAGGAAGTCGACAATGGCCTTTCCCATGCCGGTGGCATCGAGCACACAGCCGAGCAGGACGAACACCGGTATCGACACCAGGATGATGCCGGACATGCCCTCGTCCATGCGCGAGACGATCACCATCAGCGGTGCGTTCGAGGCAAACGCCAGGAAGGACAAGGTGCCTAGGCCGAAACAGAATCCGATCGGCACACCAGCGGCCAGGAAGAGGGCCACCAGAAACGCGAGGAAGATGCCGATGTTCGCGCCGGTAGGCAACTTCTGGAACTGCGGTGAGAGCCACCACAGCAGGCCGGCCACCGCGACGACGACGGCAATCGAAATGAGCAGCTGCCGTCTTGGCACCGTGCGCAGCGCATGAAGCACGAGAATGACCAGCATCGCCACGAGCCCGAAGAGCATCGCCGAGACGCGGAAAGTGCTGGGAATCTCGAGGGTAGGCGTTCGGATCACCCACTCGTCCCGCGCATACTCGTAGGCCGGTCCGATCACGGCGACGAGAAACGCGGCCATCGATGCGAGGCCCAGCGCATAGACCGCCATGCGGAACCGCTCGGGAAGCATGCCGAGAAACAGCGTCAGCCGCAGATGCTCGTGCCGGTGCATGGCGATGGTGGCACCGAGCATGGCGAGCCAGACGAAAGCCGTCCCGATGACTTCCTCGATCCAGATGATTGGCGTCGCGAGGAAGTACCGGGTCACGACCGCCACGAGCAACAGCAGCACGATGCCGGCCATCAAGGACGCGGAGACGACCTCGATGGGAAACATCCATCTCGATGCCTTGTACGACGGGTGGTAACCCGCTTCGGCGGCAGGGTCGCCGATCGGACTGACGGCATCGAACTTTATGGGGGTGCTGGACACGGTGGCTCCCCGAGGGCCGACGGCCGGCGCTCGCGCAATGGACAGAAGGCCTGGGAGGGTGTTCCCAGGCGCTGACGCCGACTCAGGCCAGTTTGCCGGTGCTCGATTCCAGCAGCCCCCAGGCCTCGTCGCCAAAGCGCTTCTTCCACTCGGTGTAGAAGCCGGCCTCCTGCAGACGCTTGCGGAAAGCCCCCGGATCGACAGTCACGAACTCAACGGACTTCCCGAGGTTGGTGCGCAGTTCCTGGTTGAGGCGCTCCACGTCCTCGCGCTCCTTGAGCGCTGCAGCGTTTACCGTCTGGCGGACGATGTCCTGAGCAGACGAGGGCAGAGCCTGGAACGAGCGGCGGTTGGCGAGGAACCAGAAGCCATCCCACATGTGGTTGGTGTTGGACAGGTACTTGGCCACCTCGTGCATCTTCGCGAAGAAGATGCCGGCCAGTGGATTCTCCAAGCCGTCCGCCACCTTGGTCTGCAGCGCGGTGTACGTCTCGCCCCAGGGAATCGTCACGGGCGAGGCGCCCAGGTCCTTGAAGAGCGCGGTCCACAGCGGGCTCGGCGGGACGCGGATCTTGAACCCCGTGAGGTCTGCTGGCGTGCGGATAGGCTTTGTGGCGGACAAGGTCTGCCGGAAGCCGTTGTCCCACATCCTGTCGAACGCAACGAGACCGGCCTTCTCGATGGCGCCGACGACGTGTTTGCCCAGCGCTCCGTCCATGGTCTTCCAGACCGATGCGTAGTCGGGAAAGGCGAAGCCAACGCCGTTGATCGCCGCCACAGGAACCAGCGATGACAGGATCAGACCGGAGTTCAGGAAGAAGTCGATGCCCCCGGAGCGCAGCTGCGACAGCATGTCCGCGTCGCTGCCGAGCTGGCTGGCCGGGAACACCTGGATCTCCACCTGCCCGTTGGTCCTTTCCTTGATCGTGGCGCTGGCTTCGCGCATGCGCACGTTCACCGGATGGTCCGGCGGCATGATGTTCGCAAACTTCATCCTGAACTGCGCTTGCCCGAACACGATGGAGGGGAAGGCGAGGCCGCTACCCGTGGCCAGGGAAGCCTTGACGACTTGACGACGACTGATACTCATGAGCTGTCTCCGTTTGGGTTTGTGGATGTAGAAATCGAGGATCGGCGCGATCAGCGCGTCTCCTCCAGGAAGAACCTTCGCAATTCGGCAGCAATGAACTCGGGCTGCTCTTCGGTCACCCAGTGCCCGCTGTTGGGTACCAGGCCACCCTGCACGTTCTCGGCCACGCGCTGCAGGGAGTGGATGGTGTCCATGCCGCGGCCAAAGGCCTTGTCGCCACCCAGTGCCAGCACGGGCGTCCGCAACTTGCCATGGGCTGCCAGCCAGGCCTGGTTGTCTTCGGCGTCCTGTCCGGTGGCCCGGTAGTAGCCGAACAAGGCGCTCATGGCGCCAGGCTTGCGGTAGGTCCGCAGGTACTCTTCGCGGTCTGCCCGAGTGATAGTGTTCGGCAGGTAGCTGTAGTTGTCGAACAACCAGTCGAAGAAGATGTGCTCGCGGTCATGCAGCAGCGCCTCGGGGAGGTGCGGCGTCCGGAACAACGGGTGGTGCCAACGCCGACCGTTCTGCGAGAAGTCAGCACCGTCGCCAGGAATGGGGACGTCGAGGATAGCGAGCCGGCGCACGGCGTCCTGATGGGCGCAGGTCAGCGCAAACGCCGCCGGACCGCCCCAGTCGTGGCCGACGAGGAAGAAGCTGTCAACTTTCAGATGATCGTGGACGAGCCGCCACACGTCGGCAGCCACGGTCTTCTTGTCGAAGCCGTGTGTCGCGCGTGAACTGTCGCCCAGGCCGCGCAGGTCGGGCGCGATGATCCGGAAGCGGTCGGCCAGCAACGGGATGACAAAGCGCCACTCGTAGGACGTTTGCGGTATCCCGTGAAGCAGAACGAGAGGCTCGCCCTGGCCGGCCGTGAGGTAGTGGACCAGCCCGTCGCCGAGGTCGGCGTAGTGGCTTTCTGTTGCGCTCATGAGGCCCCGTTCTCCAGGTGGTAATTGGTTGTCACCGCTGCATCGTCCTTGGCGCCCAGTCCGCGTGCCGTGGCCTGGATGAACGACAGGTACGCGGCATGCGCGAGCGGTGCAGCAAATCGCGCCTCGCGGGTCGCGTCCAGCACCAACGACATGTCCTTGACGAAAATGTCGATGGCGGACCGGACATCGTCGAAGCGCTCGCTCACCATGCGTGGCCCCCGATCGGCCAGCATCCAACTGCCGGCTGCACCGCTGCCAAGGATCTCGAGGGTCATGGCGAGTGGAAGGCCCTGATGCCGGGCCAGGGCGATGGCCTCGCCGGCTACCGCCAGATGCACCCCGCACAGCAGTTGATTGAGGACCTTCATCCGAGCCCCGGCACCAGCGGGCCCGAGGTTGTAGACACGCGAGCCGAATGCCTCCAACACGGGCCGTGCCTCGTCGAAGGCCTCGGTGACGCCCGACCCCATGATCGTCAACGTGCCCTTGGCGGCGCCGGCGGCGCCACCGGTCACCGGAGCGTCTACCAGATGGACCGAATCTCGCGCCAGCCGTTCGGCAAGGTCTTGCACATAGGCCGGATCCATCGTGCTGCAGACGATCACGACAGCGCCTGCGGGCAGGCCACCGACCAGACCGCCTTCGCCGTAGAGCACGGATTCGGTCTGCTGCGAATTGACCACGAAGCTGATGACGATGCGGGTATGCGTCGCCAGTTCTCGGAGCGAAGGTGCTGCAGTACCGCCTTGCTCCTGCAGCCAATCGAGGGCTTCGGCGCGCACGTCGAAGCCGACCACGTCGAAGCCTTTGGCCAGCAAATTGGCGGCGGCTCCGCGACCCATCGCTCCGAGGCCAATCAATCCAACGCAGGTTCGGGGGCTCATGGTCATATCCACTTCTTGATCGACTTGACCAGTTCGTTGGTCGATATCCCGTAACGGTCGTGCAACGTCGGCAGGGCGCCGGCGTCGAGGAAGTCGTCCGGCAGACCCGCCAGTTGAAAGCCGGCGGGCTGGACACGATGGCGCATCAGGGCGCTGGCCACGCTCTCGCCGAGCCCGCCGATCACTGAATGGTTTTCGGCCACAACGACCAGGCGGTGGCGAGACTGTGCCGCTGCCACGATGGCCGCTTCGTCCAGAGGCTTGACCGTTGGAGAGTGCAGCACGGCCACGGAGATCTTGTCGCCGGCCAGGACTTGGGCCGCTTCGAGTGCACGCATGGTCATGATGCCGCTGGAGATGATGAGTACGTCATCGCCTTCGCGCAGCACCTTGGCCTTGCCCAGTTCGAAGCGGTAGCCGACCACCTCGTCGAGCACCAGCGGCACGTTACCGCGCAGCAGGCGCATGTACACCGGGCCATCGTGATCGGCGATCTGGGGCACGGCCTGCTCGATATCGAGCGCGTCGCAGGGGTCGACGATCGTCATGCCCGGGATGCCGCGCATCATGGCCATGTCCTCGGTCGCCTGGTGGCTGGGGCCGTAACCCGTTGTGAGGCCGGGCAGTGCGCAGCACAGCTTGACGTTGAGCTTCTCCTCGGCAATCACCTGATGGATGAAGTCGTAGGCGCGCCGTGTGCCGAACACGGCATAGGTCGTGGCGAACGGGATCAGACCTTCCTTGGCCATGCCACCTGCGGCCGCCATCAGCAGCTGTTCGGCCATCCCCATCTGGTAGAAGCGCTCGGGGTAGGCCTGCGCGAACAGGTGAAGGTCGGTGTACTTGGCCAGGTCGGCGGTCAAGCCGACAACTTCGGGCCGCTTCGCCCCCAGTTCGACAAGTGCCTTGCCAAATGGTGCGGCCTGGACGCGTTGTCCCTCGGCGGCAATCGACGCGATCATCGCCGATGTGGTCAGGCGGGGCTTCTGTGCTGCGGCGGTCACGGCGCCACCTCTTCGGGTTGCGCGAGGTCGAGGATGCGCAGCGCCAACTGCCACTCCGGCGGGTCGACCCGGATGAAGTGGTTCTTGTCACGTTGCTCGAGGAAAGGCACGCCCTTTCCCATCAACGTGTCGAACAGGATCACGCGCGGCTTCGGTCCGCGGAAGCTTCGCGCGATGTCAAAGGCCTGCAGCACCGCAGGAAGGTCATTGCCGTCCACACGCTGGACATGCCAACCGAACGCGGTCCATTTGTCGCTCAGCGGTTCGAACCCCATCACCTTGCCGGACGGCCCGTCGGCCTGCTGGTTGTTGATGTCCACCAGGCAGACCAAGTTGTCCAGACCGTGATGGGCCGCAGACATCACAGCTTCCCAGGTCGAACCCTCATCGAGTTCGCCGTCTGACATCGAGTTGTAGATGAACGCCGGATTCTTCTTGTGCTTCAACGCGAGTGCCATGCCCACAGCGATCGGAAGGCCTTGCCCCAGCGACCCGCCCGAGATTTCCATGCCGGGGGTGTACGTCGCCATGCCCGACATGGGCAGACGGCTGTCGTCGCTGCCGTAGGTCTGCAGCTCATGCTCCGGAATGATCCTGGCGTCGATCAGCGCCGCGTATAGCGCGATGGCGTAGTGCCCATGTGACAGCAGGAAGCGGTCGCGGCCTTCCCATTTGGGGTCGTCGCTGCGGAAGTTCAGGGCGTGGCCATAAGCCACGGCCAGAACGTCGGCCCACCCGAGGGCCTGTCCGATGTATCCCTGGCCCTGCACCTCGCCCATGCGCACCGCGTAGCGGCGGATGCGGTAGGCGTTTGCGGCCAAGCGCGCCAGCAGAGCCGATTGGTCCGCCGTGACCACGGTGCTGGCGTTCATGGCTTGCCCGATTCAACAGCTCGGGGGCGAAATCGCTGACGGTCTTGCATGAGGATCGCTCCTGCGACGTGGTGGCGCCCATTCTTCGGGTGCGACCCGCACACAACAAGAACCTATAGTTCAAACTTGCTTGAAAATTGGTCTCATCCGGTCAAACCCTATGCCGCTTCCGCCCTTCAAGGGCATCCTCGCATTCGACGCGGTCGCTCGGCTGGGCAGCGTGAGCAAGGCATCTGAGGAACTCAACCTGACGGTGTCTGCGGTGAGCCATCAGCTCGCAAACCTTGAGTCGTTCGTCGGTCGGCGCCTGCTCGAACGATCGCCTCGCGGGATGACGTTGACGATTTATGGCGAGCGTTTCCAGCGTGACATCGCTGGTGCTCTTTCGATGCTTGCCGCTGCAGCCCAAGGTGCGCGCTCGGGCGAGACCGCCGAGGTTCTGCGCATCCACTCCGTGCCTTCTTTCGCAAGCTTGTGGCTGATGCCTCGCTTGCCGACGTTTCGAGAGCAGCACCCGAACATTCGTATTCACCTGAAGGCATCGCACGGCGATGCCGACTTCTCGCGCGGTGAAGCAGACATCGACATCCGCTACGGTGCAATCCAGGGGCGTGACCTGCACGTGGAGTCGGTCTTCGCCGAAGAAATCCTTCCGATGATCAGCCCGCGGCTGAAATCCGGACTCAACATCCGGTCGCCGGAAGACCTGATCAAGCAGGACTTGATTCAATCGGAGCTCACTCTGGTGCAGTGGTCCCACTGGTTTTCCGCGCATGGCGTGCCTGTGAGCCCCAGCGGCTATGTCCTGTCCTTTGACAGGACCTCGATGGTGCTCGACGCGGCCATTCAAGGGCTGGGCATTGCGCTGGACAGCAACCGAACGGCTGAAGGCGCCTTGCGGCGGGGCGATCTGGTGCCGGTCTTCGAGGACGGAAAGGGTATGCCCGTGCACGCGCATCACATGGTCTACCCTCGGGCCCACGCGCAGTGGGAGCGGGTCGAGAGGTTTGCGCAATGGTTGCGCGCCGAGGTGGCGAAGTCCTAGTCGCACATCGCCATTCAAACTGGTTTGGTGCTTGTCTATCGCTTCCACCTTGCGGGATCTAACTGCGGGTCTACACACCCTCGTCGCACACGCAGCTCGCATGGTCAACAGCAACACCCGGAAGCTGCCCTTCGCGACCGTCAGCTGATGGCCGTTATGCC
>JBIKMY010000175.1:0-5167 GCA_044358945.1 Rubrivivax sp. | reverse complement strand
GGCGCCGCGACCGATGAAGTTGCGGGTGCGCCTGCGTTTCACCCGTCAGGAACCCGCCCACCCCGCGTCCCGACCCACGGACGCCGTGCAGGACTTGTGCGTGCTGTTGCTTGATGACGAGCGTACCGTCCAGGCGCGGGTGCAGCAGGAAAAGCTGGCCGCCATGGGTCGCGTGTCGGCAGGCATTGCGCACGAGATACGCAATCCACTGGCCGCCATTGCGCAGGCCAACGAACTGCTGTCCGAAGACCGGCTGGCCCGGTCACAGGAGCGCTTGGTGTCGATCATCGCGGACAACGCTGTCCGCCTGCGCCGCCTGGTCGACGACGTTCTGGAATCCATGCCCACCGGAGCGGGCAAGGCGGGTTCGATGAAGGTGGCGGATGTTGTTCGAACGGTGGTGCAGGAATGGAGCGTCACGGTCCGTGTGGCCCCCGGCGTGGTGGAGTTGGACCTGCGAACCGGCCAGGCGCTCGCCTGGTTTGATCCCGAGCACTTCAGGCGCATCCTCGTGAACCTGCTGGACAATGCTCAGCGGCATGCGTCGAGCGTTGCCGGCGCGGTCAGGGTGACGGTGGAATCCGGGCCCGGCGATGGGGTGATGTTGGCGGTGAGCAACGACGGCCCGCCCATTGCGCCCGAGGTTGAGATGCACTTGTTCGAACCCTTCTTCTCTACCCGCAGCCGGGGCTCCGGACTGGGCCTGTATCTGTGCAAGGAACTGTGCGAACGGCACGGTGCGGACATTCGCTACCTGCGGCTTGACCCCCCGCAGCGCTACACCACCGCCTTCGTGCTGCAGCTTCCGGGGCCCTCGGCGGCGTCGTCCGGCTGGGGGTCGCTCTGATGGCGTCGCCTCCCCACCGCCTGCTCGTCGTCGATGACGAGCCCGACCTGCTGACCTTGTACGAACTCACGCTGCTGCGAGAGGGGCACGATGTCGAGTGTGTGGGTTCGGTGCAGGAAGCGTTGCGTGCGCTCGAGCGACAGGCTTTTCACCTGGTCATCACCGACATGCGCCTGCCCGATGGTCAAGGCATCGAGTTGCTGCGGCATCTGGAGTCTGCCGGGCGTAGCGAGAAGGTGGTCGTCATCACGGCCTATGGGTCGGCTGAAACAGCGGTAGCGGCCTTGAAGGCCGGCGCCTTCGACTACCTCACCAAGCCGGTGGATCTGCGGCAATTCCGCTCGGTGGTGGCCGCGGCGCTGGGACAGTTCCCGCCGCCGGAGCAGCCGCAGCGTCCTGCCGTCAAGGCCGAGCGCAGCCCGTTGCCGTCGCGCTCTGCCATGGCGAGGCTCGTGGGCGATTCGTCGGCCATGAACCATGTGCGGATGATGGTGGACAAGGTCTCCCGCAGCATGGCGCCGGTGATGGTGACGGGCGAATCGGGCACCGGCAAAGAGCTTGTCGCCCGAGCCATCCATCAGGCCTCGGCGCGCGCTGCGGGCCCCTTCGTCCCCGTCAACTGCAGCGCCATCCCTGAAGCCCTTCTCGAGGCCGAATTCTTTGGCTATCGCAAGGGAGCGTTCACGGGTGCGGCAGACGACAGGCCCGGTTTCTTCCAGGCCGCGCAGGGCGGCACCTTGTTCCTTGACGAGATCGGCGACTTGCCCTTGATCATGCAGAGCAAGCTTCTGCGGGCCATTCAGGAGCGCAGCGTGAGACCCCTGGGCGCGACTGCAGAGGTGCCCTGCAACGCCCGCATCGTCAGCGCTACCCACCGTGACCTGCCGGTGGAAGTGCAGGGCGGGCGCTTCCGCCAGGACCTGTTCTTTCGCCTGAACGTCATCCACATCCCGGTACCTCCTCTGCGCGAGCGGCTCATGGACCTGGCACCTGTTTGCGAAGACATCCTCGCGCGCATCTGTGCCGACAGCGGCGTGCATCCCCCGCCACGTGTCAGCCAGGCTGCACTGGAGCAGTTGCACACCCACGATTTCCCGGGCAATGTTCGGGAACTGGAGAACATGCTCCACCGCGCGCTGGCCATGTCCTCAGCTGATTGCATCGGGGTGGAGGAATTGCTGGGCCGGCAGCCAGCGGACTCTGCCGACCGGCCTGCAGGACGTGGACACCCATCAGAGGCCGCGGCGAGCCCCCTTGCGGTAGCGCCCGAACTCTCAGGCCCGGAGCAGGCGCCGCCACAAGCCGTGGACCCCCTGCCGACCGATCTGCAGGCCTATCTGGACAGCGTGGAGCGGTCCATCCTCGAACAGGCCCTGGCGCGGCACCGATTCAACCGCACAGCCGCCGGCGCCAGTCTGGGACTGTCGCTGCGGCAGATGCGCTACCGGATGGCCCGGCTGGGTATCGGGCTGGAAACAGACACCTTTGAGGCGGGCGCAGGGCAATAAGGGAAAACGACCGTTCGACTCTACCGGTAGTGCCTTGAGTGCCTTGGTGACACCATATATAGTGTGTGGCCATCCACCCGAGAGTTTCAGAACTGTCCCGCGCCCGGGGGGCAGTCAGGCCCAGCACAGCCCACGAGGAGCCGCATGCAATCCGTCGCCCTTTCCAGCCAGGAAGTCTTTGTTCCCATGTCGGCGCATGCCGTGCCCAGCACGGCAACGTCGGCCTACACGGCCTATCAGATCATCCGCCGCAACGGCGCGGTCGTGTCGTTCGAGCCCAGCAAGATTGCCGTGGCGTTGATGAAGGCCTTCCTGGCCGTGCATGGCACCCAGGGGGCTGCCTCTGCCAGTGTGCGGGAGACGGTCGACGGCCTGACCGAGGCGGTGGTGCGCGCGCTGTTGCGGTCGCGCCCGGGCGGCGGCACCTTCCACATTGAGGATGTGCAGGATCAGGTAGAACTAGGCCTCATGCGCGGCGGCCATCACGAGGTGGCGCGGGCCTATGTCCTCTACCGAGACCGCAGGGCACAGGAGCGTGCGCGGCAGTCGGCGCCCGCCGAGGTGAGGACGCCCCAGTTCCACGTCACCGACAGGGGCCAGCGGGTGGCCCTGGACGTGGAGGCCCTGACGCGCCTGGTTCAGCAGGCCTGCGAAGGCCTGGGGGCCGACGTGTCGCCCGAGCCCATCTTGGCGGAGACCATGCGCAATCTCTACGACGGCGTGCCCATCGATGAGGTCTACAAGGCCGCCATCCTGGCCGCGCGCACCTTGCTTGAGCGTGAGCCTGCTTACACCCGTGCGACCGCCCGCTTGCTCATGCACACCATTCGCCGCGAGATCCTGGGGGCGGAGGTGAACACGGCGGACATGGCTGCAGCGTACGCCGACTACTTCCCCGGCTTCGTCAAGAAGGGTGTCCAGGCCGAGCTGCTGGACGAAAAGCTGCTGCAGTTCGACCTGTCGCGCCTGGCCTCGGCGCTCAAGCCCGAGCGCGATCTGCAGTTCGACTATCTGGGTCTGCAGACGCTGTATGACCGCTATTTCCTGCACATCGATGAACAGCGCATCGAGATGCCCCAGGCCTTTTTCATGCGTGTGGCCATGGGCCTGTCGCTCAACGAGATCAACCGCGAGGCCCGCGCCATCGAGTTCTATGAGGTCCTGTCCAGCTTCGACTTCATGTCCAGCACCCCCACGCTGTTCAACTCCGGCACCCGCCGCTCGCAACTGTCGAGCTGCTACCTCACCACCGTGGCCGATGATCTGGACGGGATCTACGAGGCGCTGAAGGAGAACGCGCTGCTGAGCAAGTTCGCTGGCGGCCTGGGCAACGACTGGTCGCGCGTGCGCGCGCTGGGCTCCTACATCAAGGGCACCAACGGCAAGAGCCAGGGCGTAGTGCCCTTCCTAAAGGTCGTCAACGACACCGCGGTGGCGGTTAATCAGGGGGGCAAGCGCAAGGGCGCGGTGTGCTCCTACCTGGAGAGCTGGCACCTGGACATCGAGGAGTTCCTCGAACTGCGCAAGAACACCGGCGACGATCGCCGCCGCACGCACGACATGAACACGGCCAACTGGATTCCGGACCTGTTCATGAAGCGGGTGATGGACGATGGGGACTGGACGCTGTTCTCCCCCTCCACCTGCCCCGACCTGCACGACCTCTTCGGCCAAGCCTTTGAGCAGGCCTACACCGCCTACGAGGCCAAGGCTGACCGCGGCGAGATCAAGCTCTTCAAGCGCATGCCTGCACGCAGCCTGTGGCGCAGGATGCTGACCATGCTGTTCGAGACCGGGCATCCCTGGATTACCTTCAAGGACGCCTGCAACGTCCGCAGCCCGCAGCAGCACGTCGGCGTGGTGCACTCCAGCAACCTGTGCACGGAGATCACGCTCAACACAAGTGACACCGAGATTGCGGTGTGCAACCTGGGCTCTGTCAATCTCGCGCAGCACCTGGTGGAAGCGGCCGACGGTCGCAAGACCATCGACCAGGTCAAGTTGCAGAAGACGGTGTCGACGGCCATGCGCATGCTCGACAACGTCATCGACATCAACTACTACGCGGTCAAGAAGGCACGGGATTCGAACCTGCGCCACCGGCCCGTGGGTCTGGGCATCATGGGTTTCCAGGATTGCCTGTACCAGCTGCGCGTCCCCTATGCCAGCATGGAGGCGGTGGAGTTTGCCGACCGTTCGATGGAAGCCGTTTGCTTCCACGCTTACTGGGCCTCCACGGAACTCGCCCAGGAGCGCGGTCGCTACTCCAGCTACCGCGGCTCGCTGTGGGACCAGGGCGTGCTGCCCATCGATTCACTCGACCTGCTGGCGCGCCACCGTGGCGGCCATGTGGAGGTGGACCGCTCGGTCACCATGGACTGGGACTCGCTGCGCCAGCGCATCGCCCAGCACGGCATGCGCAACAGCAACTGCGTGGCGATCGCGCCCACAGCCACCATCTCCAACATCATCGGTGTGGACGCGTCTATCGAGCCTTGCTTCGGCAACATCTCGGTCAAGTCCAACCTGTCCGGCGAATTCACGGTGGTCAATGAGTACCTGGTTCGCGACCTCAAGCGGCTGGGCCTGTGGGATAGCGTGATGGTTTCGGACCTCAAGCACTTCGACGGCTCGCTGCGCCGCATCGACCGCGTGCCCGAGGAACTCAAGCAGTTGTATGCCACAGCCTTCGAGGTCGAGACGGTCTGGCTGGTGGAAGCGGCCGCGCGACGTCAGAAGTGGATCGACCAGGCACAGTCGCTCAACATCTACATGGCCGGCGCATCGGGCAAGAAGCTCGACGAGACCTACC
>JBIKMY010000174.1:0-5186 GCA_044358945.1 Rubrivivax sp. | reverse complement strand
GCCCGAGGGCGAACGCCGGGTGCGTGCCACCACCGCGGAAGACCCTGAGGGCGTCTACGCCCTGACCCTGGTGCGCGTGGTGCAGCGCCTGGCGGGCTACACCCTGCTGGACGTCACCATCAAGACAGGACGCACCCACCAGATCCGCGTTCACCTGGCAGGCGCGGGCCATCCCATTGCCGGTGATGACAAGTACGGGGATTTCGCGCTGAACAAGCGATTGGCGCGTGGGGGGGCCGGGCAGGTGCGGCTGGAGCGCATGTTCCTGCACGCCCGCCGCCTTCGTTTCGTGCACCCGGCCACGGCCGAAACGGTGGAACTGGCCTCGCCGCTGCCGCCGGACTGTGCAGGTTTTCTGCGCTCGCTCCAGAATCCGGGCCCCGCCGACCCCACCCACCGTGCCACCCAGGCACCTGCCGATCCCGACGCCGCACGCACATGACCCGACGATTCGACCTCATCGCCTTCGACTGGGACGGCACGCTGTTCGACAGCACGGCCCTGATCGTGCGTTCCATCCAGGCTGCCTGCCAGGAGGTGGGTACCGCCGTGCCCAGCGACGAGCAGGCGGCCTATGTCATCGGCCTCGGGCTGCGTGACGCGCTGCTGCATGCGGCGCCGGGTTTCCCCCAGGAGCGCTACGCCGAGCTGGGCAATGCCTATCGCCGGCATTACTTCCAGCATCAGCACGACCTGGTGCTGTTCGACGGCGTGCTGCCCATGCTTCACGCCCTGAAGGAGCGCAACCATTGGATTGCCGTGGCCACGGGCAAGAGCCGGCGCGGGCTGGACGAGGCCCTGGCGACGGTGCAGCTCAAGGGCCTGTTTGACAGCACGCGCACCGCCGACGAGACGGCCTCCAAGCCCGACCCGCTGATGTTGAATGAATTGATGGCCGAACTGGGGGTATCGCCGCAGCGCACCCTGATGATCGGAGACACCACGCACGACCTGCTGATGGCCCGCCAGGCGGGTGTGGCCTCGGTGGGGGTGAGCTATGGAGCCCACGAGCACGCGGCTTTCGATGCCTACGCGCCGCTGCACGTGGCCCATTCCGCGCGTGACCTGCACGATTGGCTGGTGCAGCATGGCTGAACAGGCTTCCTCCTCCACCCCTGTACCTTCCGAAGGGGTGGATCTTTGTGCGTCCGCAGACCTCGAGGACGGCGGCCGGGCCTTCGTGTTCGACGTGGAAGAGCATGGCCGGCCGGCACGTGCCTTTGCGCTTCGGCACGGCGGCGCCGTGGTGGCCTACCTGAACCGTTGCGTCCATGTGCCTGCCGAGATGGACTGGCAGGAAGGCGAGTTCCTGGACAGCGACCGCCGTTTCATTCAATGCTCGATCCATGGCGCGGCCTACGAGCCGCACAGCGGGCGCTGCGTGGCGGGCCCCTGCGGCCGCGGCCGCCTCACGGCCTTGAGTGTCACCGAGCAGTCCGGGAGGGTCGCTTGGTATCCTTCCCCGACCCTTCGTCCTGTCTCTTTTGACGATCCTGCCCCAGGGGCTTCCTGATGAACGACCACCACGACGCGCCACCCTCCAAGACCCCGGTGGCCGAAGATTCCACGGCGTCTGCGGCTATACCGGCGAGCGAGGCCGCGGGTGCACCGACGGCTTCCACCCGGCCCACGGCGGAGGAAGCGGCGTCGACCCGTGCTGCGGCTTCGGGCCTGACGACGGCGGGCCTGGAGTCGCGCCTGGACCTGCTGGCGGGTGAACTCCTGCGTGACCGCCGAACCGAACGCCGCTGGCGCGTGTTCTTTCGCCTGGCCTGGCTGGGCCTGGCGCTGGCCGTGGCCTGGGCGCTGTTTGCCAAGCAGGTGCACGTGAGTGCGCCTACGGCGCCGCACACGGCCTTGCTGGAGATCCGCGGCGAAATCGCCATGGACACCGAGGCCAGCGCCGACCTGCTGGTCTCGGCGTTGCGCAGCGCCTTCGAAGACCCGGGCGCCCAGGCCGTGGTGCTGCGCATCAACTCGCCCGGCGGCAGCCCGGTGCAGAGCGGCATCGTCAACGACGAGATCCGCCGGCTGAAGGCCCTGCACGGCAAGAAGGTCTACGCCGTGGTGGAGGAGATCTGCGCATCCGGGGCCTACTACATCGCCGTGGCGGCGGATGAAATCTATGTGGACAAGGCCAGCCTGGTGGGCAGCATTGGCGTGCTGATGGACGGCTTTGGCTTCACTGGCCTGATGGACAAGCTGGGCGTGGAGCGCCGCCTGCTCACTGCGGGTGAGCACAAGGGCATGCTCGACCCCTTCAGCCCGCAAAGCGAGAAGGAGCGCGCCTTTGCGAAGGCCATGATCGACCAGGTACACCGCCAGTTCATCGACGTCGTCAAGGCGGGCCGGGGCGACCGGCTCAAGGAGACGCCCGAGACTTTCTCCGGCCTGTTCTGGAACGGCGAGGAGGCCGTGAAGATGGGCCTGGCCGACCACATCGGCAGCCTGGACCATGTGGCGCGCGACGTGATCAAGGCCGCGGACATCGTGGATTACACGCCCAAGGAGAACGTGGCCGAGCGCCTGGCCAAGCGCTTTGGCGCCGCCGTGGGGGCGGGGGCCGTGCGGGCCCTGAAGACCACGGTGGAACTGCGTTGAGCCCGGGTATCGCGCTGCAGCACCTGCTGCCCAAGCAGGCCTTGACGTCGTTGATGGGCTGGCTGGCCGGCGCGCGCGGCGGTGCGGCCACCACCGCGACCATCCGCGCTTTCGTGCAGCGCTACGGCGTGAACATGGCCGAAGCCGCGCAGCCGGACGTGACCGCCTACCCCACGTTCAACGAGTTTTTCACCCGGGCACTGAAACCGGAGGCGAGGCCTCTTGCACAAGCCGATCTCATCTGCCCCGTGGACGGGGCCATCAGCCAGTTCGGCGTCATCGAAGGCGACCGCATCTTCCAGGCCAAGGGTCACCACTACACCGCGCAGGCCCTGGTGGGTGGCGACGGCGCGCTGGCCGCTCACTTCCACGACGGGTTGTTCGCCACGCTGTACCTGAGCCCCCGGGACTATCACCGCATCCACATGCCCTGCGCCGGGCGCCTGCTGCGCATGATCCACGTACCGGGTGACCTCTTTTCGGTGAACCCGGCCACCGCGCGCGGGGTGCCGGGCCTGTTCGCCCGCAACGAGCGTGTGGTGTGCGTGTTTGACGGCGACGCCGGCCCCTGGGTGCTGGTGTTGGTGGGGGCCACCATCGTGGGCAGCATGGCCACGGTCTGGCATGGCGTGGTGAACCCGCCCCGGCCCGGCACCGTGCGCGAGTGGGCCTATCACGACCAGGACATCCGCCTGGCCCAGGGCCAGGAGATGGGGCGCTTTCTGCTCGGCTCCACCGTGGTGATGCTGTTCCCGGCGGGCGCGACTTCTGGCCGTTCCCTGGCCTTCAACCCGGCCTGGGCGCCCGGCCGCCCCATCCGCCTGGGCGAGGCCATGGCCACGCGCGCGTGAAGCCGGCGAGCTGGGCCCCGGTGCTGCTGTGGGTGGTGCCGGCCCTGTGGTCTTCGAACTACCTGATCGCGCGGGCCAGCCATGGCGTGATCGCCCCGCATGCGCTGGCCATGGGCCGCTGGGCGCTGGCCCTGGCGCTGATGCTGCCCTTCGTGGGCGCCGCACTGTGGCGACAGCGCGGGGCCGTGCGGCGCGAGTGGCGCCATCTGCTGGTCTTGGGCGCCCTGGGCATGTGGATCTGCGGGGCTTTCGTCTACCAAGCCGGCCACACCACCAGCGCCACCAACATCGCGCTGCTGTACGCGGTGGCCCCCGTGGCCATCACGGCGGTGAGCCTGCGCCTGCTGGGCGAACGCATGGCTGCCGCGCAGCGCGTGGGGGTGGCGCTGGCCCTGAGCGGCGTCGTGTTCATCATCGCCAAGGGCGACCTCGACAACCTGCTGGCCGTTCGGTTGGCGGTGGGCGACGCCTGGGCCCTGGTGGCTGCGGCCTGCTGGGTGGCCTACTCCGTGCTGCTCAAGCATTGGCCTTCCACGCTAAGCCCGGCGGTGCGCCTGGCGGCCATCATCGCCGGCGGCCTGCTCGTGCTGGCACCTTTCACCCTGGCCGAAGCCCTATGGGTGGAGGCGACGGTCTGGAGCCTGCCGGGCCTGGGCCTGGTGGTGGCCGGTGCGGTGCTGCCGGGCGTGCTGTCGTACACCGCCTACTCCTACCTGCAGCGCGAGCTCGGCGCCTCGCGTACGGCCTTGCTGCTGTACCTGTCGCCCGTGTACGGTGCGTTGGGCGCCTGGGGGGTGCTGGGCGAACCGCCGGGCTGGTACCACGCGGCGGGCGCGGCGCTCATCCTGCCCAGCATCTGGCTGGCCACCCGGCCAGCCAGGCGTTGACCGCCGGGCCTTCTGGAAAGGGACAGGGCCTGCGCCGGCTGGGCCGGCCTGCACAATGCCGGCATGGGAACCTTGTATCTCGTCCGCCATGGCCAGGCCTCGTTCGGGGCTGAGGACTACGACCGTCTGAGCGACCTCGGCCACCGCCAGTGCGCGCAACTGGGCGCCTGGATGCAGGCCCGCGGCCTGCGCTTCGAGGCCGTGCTGCGCGGCACGCTGCGCCGGCATCGGCAGTCGCTGGAGGCGCTGGCGGGCGAACTGCCGGGCCTGCCCACGGCGCTGGAGTGGCCGGGCCTGAACGAGTACGACAGCGAAGCCGTGGTGCGCAGCGTCCATGCGGGCGATTTGCCCCGGCCCGACACGCCCGAGGCCTACCGGCAGCACTTCCGGCTGCTGCGCGAGGGCCTGGCGCGCTGGATGGCGGGTGAGGTGCAGCCTGAGGGCATGCCCAGCTGGCAAGGGTTCCTGCAGGGCGTGACCAGTGCGCTGGACCACGTGCGTACCCGTCACCAGGGCGACGTGCTGCTGGTATCCAGCGGCGGGCCGATCGCCACCGCCGTGGCCCATGTGCTGGATGCGCCGCCCACCACCGCCATCGAGCTGAACCTGCGCATCCGCAACAGCGCGCTCACCGAGTTCGCCTACACGCCCAAGCGGCACATGCTTGTGACGTACAACACCCTGCCGCACCTGGACCACCCCGAGCGACATTCCTGGGTTACCTTTACCTAGGGCAGCCACCAGGCGAGTCAGAGTCGTTCCTTCGCCCTACAGCGTCCCGGACGAGCCCAGCCCGGTTCAAGCCCCAGCCGTCAAGCGCAAGACCATGCGGCTCAGGGCCTCGGAC
>JBIKMY010000173.1:0-5193 GCA_044358945.1 Rubrivivax sp. | reverse complement strand
CACTGTCGCGGTCGGTCACGGCCCACACGGTGGTCTTGCGGGTGCTGACGAACAGCATGTTGGTGCTGGGTGCCACCGCCATGTGGCGGGCGTCGGGCACGATGGCGAAGAGGTCGATCTTGAAGCCTGGGGGCATCTTGATGTTCTTCAGGTTGGCGCGGATCGAGTCAGCCTTGCGGCCGGTCTGGGGCACGGTCGGGATGTTCAGGTCCGTGGTCGCAACCTTGAACTGCTTGAGCTTCTCGAGGTTCTGCTGGGCGACCGCCGGCAGGGCAATCGCGCAGGCCAGCGCTGCGGCCGCGGCCACTCGCAGGGGACGAAGGTTCAGGGACATCGGTGATCTCCTCAGTAAGACGTTTACGGGTTGACAGGACGCCGCAACATGCACTGCTCTTGCGGCCTGCAAGACGACTGAGCGCAAGGCGTGTGCCAATGCGGGAAAACCTGGGCAGCGGGCTTCACCGTTCCTGCGCGGCATGGCTGAGACCCGGGGCAAAGGCCGCACGGCTTCTGGACAGTTGTGCGGCGAACACTGTTCAGAAACTGGTCAAAGCCAGGTTCAAATCGGGAAAAGTGAATCCCAGGGTCTTTGGGAACTGCTTAACCTTCAGGGCCCGCAAAACGGGAACCTCGATACACAAGATCGGGCCCTCAGCGCCCGGCGAACAGGAGACGATCGTGGAGCGCAACCCGGCCCTGCGGCCCGAACACGCCAAGGCGCTGGCAGCCCGTGCCGGCGGGAATACGGCCGAAAACCTGCCGGCAGGCGTCATCCTGGACAGCTGGGCGCGCTGTCTGGACGCCGGACTGGACCCCTGGAAGACGCCGCAAATCGAGGTGGTCAGCGGCACCGAGCTGGCGCTGCGCCAGGAGCGCGCCGAGGTCGTGCGCCGCCTGGCCCGGGCCGAGCTGGAGACCCTGTCGCAGCAGATTGCGGGCTCCAACTTCCTGCTGGCCTTCGCCGATCACGAGGGCATGATCCTGGACCTGTACGCCGACAACCGCTTCTCCATGAGCGGCTCGGGCGCCGGGATCGTGGCCGGCAGCCTGTGGGACGAACGCCGGGCCGGCACCAACGGACTGGGCACGGCCCTGGCCCTGGGACAGGCGGTGGCGGTGACCGGCACCGAGCACTACTTCCACTCTCTGGGCGGCATCTCCTGCACGGCCGCGCCGGTGCGTGACGCCAGGGGCGAAGTGGTGGGCGTGCTGGATGCATCGTCGTACTTCGAGTCGCGCCAGCGGCACACCTCCGCGCTGGTGCAGATGGCCGCCACCCACATCGAAAACGGACTGATGCTGCACCAGATGGCGGGCCAGACGGTGCTGGCCATCCATCCGCGGGCCGAGTTTCTCGGCACCTTGTCCGCAGGTCTTCTGGCCCTGGACGACGACGGCCAGCTTCGCGCGCTCAATGCCCGGGCCCGCCACCTGCTGTCGGGCCTGGCATTGGGCCCGGGTGCTGCCTTCGAGCAACTGTTCGAGGAGCCTTTCGAACAGGTCCTGGCGCGGCTGAGCCAGACCGGTCAGGTGCAGTTGCGCGACGCCATGGGCAGCACCCTGGTGGCTCGGCCCGTGCAGCGACCGCATGCGCCGAAGCGCTTGATGATCGGCTCGGTGCAGCAGGACACGGCGCCTGCCTTGCGGGCGCGGCGCAGCGCCGGGCCGCAGGCAGGGGCGGACACGGCGCAAGCCTGGCCCGGTCCCGAGCCCAGGGCCGCCGCCGACCGGCATCGACCCACCTTTCTGGCAGACGACCCGGAGGTTGAGCGAGCCTGCAGCACCGTGCGCCGCGCTGTGCGCGTGGGGGTGCCAGTGTTGATCCAGGGCGAAACGGGCACAGGCAAGGAAATGGTGGCGCGCCATGCCCATGAGTTCAGCGGGCGCAAGGGTCAGTTCGTGGGCGTGAACTGCGGTGCCCTGCCAGCCGAACTGGTGGAAGCCGAACTCTTCGGCTACGTGGCCGGTGCCTTCACGGGTGCGCGGCGAGACGGCAGTCCGGGCCTGATCGCCTCGGCCGACGGCGGCACCTTGCTGCTAGACGAGATTGCCGAGCTGCCGCTGAGCTTGCAGTCGGCGCTGTTGCGATTCCTGGACGACCGCTGCGTCAGGCCCGTCGGGGGCACGCACTCCCGGGTGGTCGACGTGCAATTGCTGGCCGCCACCCACATGGACCTGTCGCAGGCCGTCAGTGCGGGGCGCTTCCGCCAGGACCTGCTGTACCGGTTGAACGTCGTGGAGGTGAAGCTGCCGGCACTGCGCCAACGCACAGACCTGCAGGCGGCGGTGCAGTTCGTGCTGGCCGACCTGGACCCCACGGCGCGCATCAGCCCCGAGGCAGTGCAGCGGCTGTGCAGCCACGGCTGGCCTGGCAACTTCCGCGAACTGCGCAGTGTCGTCACGCGCGCCTTGCTTCAGGCCCGCCCGACCGCCGACGGCGTGCAACTGGAGGAGAAAGACTTCGCGACGGCGTTGCCCAGGCGGCTGGAACAGCCCGGCGAGCCCGACGCGCTGCCCGCCTCCGGCCTGCAGCGCGCGGCCACGCAGACCGTCGTGCAGGCTTTCGACCGCTGCGGGCGCAGCGTCAGCCGCACCTCGCGCAGCCTGGGGATCTCGCGCACGACGGTCTACCGCCATCTGCGAGAGGCCGGACGGGTCCCGGCACGCTCCTAGGGCCGAACGTCCCTCAGCCCCGGCCGGTGTTCACCGGATCACAGGCGGCGGTGCTGCAGTGCGGGCAACTGCTGCCGCACCTGCGCCAGCCGGGCGGTGTCCATCTCCGCCATCACCACCGCCTCGCCCTCGGGCTGGCACGCCAGCACCTCGCCCCAGGGGTCCACGACCATGCTGTGGCCCCAGGTTCTTCGGCCGTTCTCGTGCGTGCCGCCCTGGGCAGGGGCCAGCACGTAGCACTGGTTCTCCACGGCACGGGCGCGCAGCAGCAGTTCCCAGTGCGCCTGCCCCGTGGTGTAGGTGAAGGCCGCGGGCACGCAGATCAGGTCACAAGGCGGCTGCCCCGGCGTGAAGGCGAGGGCCCGGTACAACTCAGGAAAACGCAGGTCGTAACACACGCTCAAGCCCACACGGTGGCCTGCGGCGGTGAACGCCACAGGCTCGTCGCCGCGCTCCAGCACCCGGGCCTCGTCGTAGCGCTCGCGGCCGTTGTCGAAGGCGAAGAGGTGGATCTTGTCGTAGCGCGCCTGCGCCGTGCCATCGGGCCCGAACACCAGACAGGTGTTACGCACCTGGTCGCTGCGCCCCGACACCGCCATGGGCAGCGTGCCGCCCACGATCCAGACGCCGTGCTGCCGCGCAGCGCCGGACAGGAAGCGCTGGATCGGCCCCTGGCCAGGGGCCTCGGCCAGGGCCAGCTTGTCGGTGTCGCGCCGGCCCAGCAGACAGAAGTATTCGGGCAGCGCCACGAGCGCAGCGCCGTCGGCGGCAGCCCGCGCCACTAGACGCCCTGCGGCCTCCAGGTTGCGGTCGAGGTCGGGCGTGGACACCATCTGCAGCGCGGCGATCTTCATGTCAGGGCTCTCGGGAAACGGGCTTCAGCGATTGTGAGTGCGGCGGCCCCCGGGGCGGCTCCACCGTCAGACCGCCTCGGCCCAAAGGCCCCTGGACCTGCTCAACCACCTGAAGCCGCTACGCTTGCCCTGGAGCAAGGAGCCAGCAGCAACGCCTTGAACACATACGGGGTCAGGCCAGCCACCGCAAGAGGCGGCAGCGTGAACAAGCGCCGGTCTGTCGAAAAGACAGCCGGTAGCCCCCGACGGAACAACGAGTCCGCGGCATGCTTCGCTGGGAGAGGGAAAGAATGAACATCATCACCGCGCGCCATCCGCGCGGGCGGCGCCCATGACGGCCGCCCGCACGCCCATGGCGCAGACAGCAGGGCCCGGTGCGGCAGTGGTCGGGCACGACGCCACCCCAGCGCCGCCGGCACAGGCCGCACACAGCCGGTTTGTCCAGCGCATCCGCCGTCGCTATGGCGACCAGCTGACTGAGCTTGCGCCCGGTCTGCCCGACGCCGACGCCATGCGCCAGACCCTCGCGGGCCTGCAGGCAGGCGGGCGGGATCTGGGCAGCGCGCTGCGCGTGACGCGGCAACTGGTGCTGGAACGCCTGGCGGTGCTGGACATCGAACAGGCCGCCTCGCTGGACGACGTGACGCACACCATGACCACGCTGGCCGAGGTGACGCTGGAGGCCGCCCTGGCGCAGGCCCGACGCGACTGCGACGCCCGTCATGGCCCCCCCAGGGATGCCACCGGCCGGGACATCGACTTCTGGATCGTCGGCATGGGCAAGCTGGGCGCGCGCGAGCTCAACGTGTCCTCCGACATCGACCTCATCTACGTCTACGAGGACGACGGCGAGACCACCGGCGTGGCCCCGCTGGCGCAAGCGCACAGCGGTTCGCGCACGGGCGTGGTCTCGGCGCATGAATACTTCTCCCAGGTGGCCAAGCGCCTGTACACGCTGATGGGCGACACCACGGACGATGGCTTCGTCTTCCGCATGGACCTGGCCCTGCGCCCCAACGGCAACTCCGGCCCTCCCGTGGTGAGCCTGGCCATGCTGGAGGAGTACTTCCAGGTCCAGGGCCGTGAATGGGAGCGCTTCGCCTGGCTGAAAAGCCGCGTCATCGCGCCGCAGGCGGCCGTGGACAGCGGGCGGGCCAAGGCCCTGCGCTCCCTGGTCACACCCTTCGTCTACCGCAAGTACCTGGACTACGGCGTCTTCGAGGGGCTGCGCCAGCTGCACCAGAAGATCCGCTCGGAAGCGCAGCGCCGCGCCGCCGGCCGGCCCGAGCGTGCCAACGATGTCAAGCTCTCGCGCGGCGGCATCCGGGAGATCGAGTTCATCGTCCAGCTCATGCTGGTGGCGCGCGGCGGGCACTTCCCGGAGATCCGCACACGCTCCACCCTGCGCGGGTTGCAGCGCCTGGTGGTGCGTGGCCTGATGAAACCGGCCACGGCCGACCGGCTGGCCGAGGGCTACGTGCTGCTGCGCCAGGTGGAGCACCGCATCCAGTACCTGGACGACCAGCAGACGCACCTGCTGCCCACGGCCGATGAAGACCTGGCCTGGATCGCGCGCTCGCTCGGCCTGCCGCAGGGCGATGGGGCCTCGCTGCTGGCGCGCCTGGGTGAGGTGCGCGAGTTCGTGGCCACCGAGTTCGATGCCCTG
>JBIKMY010000172.1:0-5194 GCA_044358945.1 Rubrivivax sp. | reverse complement strand
GCGCAGCACGCGCTCGTTCAGCACCCGGGCCTTGGCCTGCGCGAACTCGTCGTCGCTCAAGGCACCGCTGCGGTGCAGGTCGGCCAGGCGGGTCAGGTCATCGGTGGTGGACATCTCGGGCTCCTTTCGGTGCAGGTTGATCGAACTGGTCATAGATGAGGACTGCAGCGTACTGCGCAAGACCTCCCAGGGCCATGACCCTGCGATGAACGGCGACTTTTGCCCGCCGGACGGGCGCCAGGGCCGACAAGCCGGTCTTCACTGGCCTTCGCCTGCACCGGGCTGCACAGGCGGCGTTGCGCCCTGGCAGGCCCCGTGGCAAATACCGATCCCGCAGCACCTGCGGCCCCTCTACGATGCACGTCAACCTGCCCACCCCTCGCCCAACACCGCACCGGAGCCCCGCCATGCCCATGATCGACCCCGCCGCCCTGAAGCCCTTGAGCGCAGCCATCCTGTCCGACGTGATGGACAGCCTGGGGCTGATGCGCCAGGCCATGCGGCCCTTCGTTCGGCCGCTGGACGATTCGCTGGTGCTGGTGGGCCGCGCGCGCACCGGCCTGTACATGCCGGCCTATGAGGTGAAGGACGGCGAGAACCCCTACGAGGTGGAGATCGCCCTGGTGGACGACCTGAAACCCGGCGAGGTGGTGGTGCTGGCCTGCAACGGGCCCACCGAGCGCATCGCGCCCTGGGGGGAGCTGCTGTCCACCGCGGCCACGGCGCGGGGCGCGGCCGGCTGCGTGATCGACGGTCTGGTGCGCGACGTGCGTCAGATCCGCGAGATGCGCTTTCCCATGTTCCACGGCGGCATCGGCCCGCTGGACACCAAGGGCCGCGCTCGCATGATGCAGCGCGACGTGCCCGTGGAATGCGCCGGCGTGGCAGTCAGCAGCGGCGACCTGGTCTTCGGCGACGTGGACGGCGTGGTGGTCATCCCGCAATCGCGCGAGCACGAGGTCATCGAGCGCGCGCTGGCCAAGGTGCAGGGAGAGAACGACACGCGCGATGCGCTGCTGCGCGGGGAATCGCTGGCCAGCGTCTTTCAGCGCATGGGGATTCTCTGAGGGTGCTTCAGCCCAGCAAGCCCCACACCGCCTGGCCGATCAGCCTTTGCGGCAGCAGGGTGAACAGCCCGGTGATGACCAGGGCGCCGACGAAGATGGAGATCATGGTGATGCGGTGCGCCCGGATGTTGCGCCGCCGGGCGTGCGCCACGCCAAACACCAGCGCCAGCAGGGTGTAGACCGACAACCCGTGAATCCAGGAAAAGCCGTTGAAGCGGATGGCAAAGGAAATGCTGGCCACCGAGGCCATCAGCAACACCCAGGTCCAACCCAGCACGCGGTGCGAAGCGGTGCCCTTGCGCCGGGCCAGGACCGTGCCGCCCACCGCCAGCGCCGCCCCGGCCATGGCGGCGTGCGCAGCGATCACGGGGGTCCATTGGTAGGTGGTGGTCATGGGCAGATCCGGAAAGTTCGGTGGGGCTTGAAGCCTGGCATTCTGGCGCCATGTGCCTGGGCTGGCGGTGGCGTTGCGTGAGCGCCAAGGGCGCCATTGATGTTCGTGCTGATTTTCTCTTCCACCACCGATGATGCCCAAGGACAAGGATCTGAACCCGATGTGGACCCGACGCCGCCTGCTGGCCGCCTGCGTGGCAGCACCCGTCCTGGCCGGCGTGGGCGGAGCGTTTCGCCCGGCATGGGCGCAGGACGAGGCTTTCCGCATCCTGGACCTGGACTGGGCAGACACCGCCCGCCAGCGCCCCGTGCCGGTGCGGCTGTACCTGCCGGCCCAGGCGTCAAGGGCGAACCCGGTGCCGCTGGTGGTGTTCTCGCATGGCATCGGCGGCTCGCGCCGCGGTTACAGCTACCTGGGCAGCCACTTCGCGTCCGAGGGCTTTGCCAGTCTGCACCTGCAGCACGTGGGCAGTGACCGCAGCCTGTGGAGCGCGGGCAGCCCGCTGGCGCTGGTGGGGCGCCTGCAGGACGCCGCCCAGGAAGCCGAGGCCATCGCCCGGGTGCACGATCTGCGCTTTGCACTGAGCCAGGCGCTGGGCGGCGAGTTCGGCACCTTGCTGGATGGGCAGCGCGTGGTGGCCGCGGGCCACTCCTACGGCGCCAACACCGCGCTGCTGGCCAGCGGGGCGCGGGTGGTACGGGAGGGCCGGACACTGGACCTGCGCGAGCCGCGTCTGCGTGCCGCGATCGTCATCTCGGCGCCGCCGTTCTACGGCGAGTCCGCCCTGGCGCCCATCCTCGGCCCCGTGCGCGTGCCCAGCCTGCACATCTCGGCCACCGAGGACGTGATCCGTATCCCCGGCTACTTCAGCGGCCCGGAAGACCGCGTGGCCGTGTTCGACGCCATCGGCAGCGCGCGCAAGACGCTGGCACTGTTTACTGGCGGCTCGCACAGCATGTTCACCGACCGTGCGGGCACGGGCGGCGTGCTGCTCAACGGTCAGGTCAAGGCCGCGACGAAGGAACTAGCCACCGCGTTCCTGCGCCAGGTGTTGCAAGGCGACGATCAGCCCCTGCGCGACTGGCCGCAGCGCCACGCCGCGCTGCTGGCAAGGTTCGTCACGGCGGGTTGAAGGTCGGTTGATTTCCGGCCCGCGCGGCTGAGGCCCGTCCCTCAAGCCGCCAGTCCGGCCAGCCAGGCAGCAGCTTGACGGATCTGGACACGTCCCAGGTCCTCCTCTTGCCGCAGCTCCCGCACGATCTGCACGGCCTGGACCTGCGGAAAGTCAACGGCAAACCGGGTCAGGGCGCGGTGCGGATGGGCGTCCGCCCATTTGCACTCCACGAGTTGGGTGAGTTCACCCTCCTCCGCCACCGCAAAGTCCACCTCGGCGCCGTCCTTGGTGCGTACGTAATGCAGGCTCGCCTGGCGGCCACGCGCATCACTGAGCCAGTGCACGTGCTTGAGCAGCATGGCGGCCACAGCATTCTCCAGGCGAGGGCCGTCGCCCCCTCGCACCAGCCCCGTGTCAAAGAAGTAGACCTTGGGAGACTGCAGCAGGGCGCGGGCGATGTTGCGGTGCCAGGGCTGGACCGTGAAGACGATGAACAGGGCCCGCAAGATGTCCAGGTAGCGCTGCAAGGTGGTTGGCGAGATGGCCAGGTCCCGAGCGATCGAGGCCAGGGACAGCGGCGAGCCCACCCGGTCCCGCAACACTTCGACGAACAGCCGCATGGCCCCGATCTCCTGTACGCGCGAGAACTCCAGCACGTCCTCGCGCACCAAGTCGGTGAGGTACTGGGCCCGCCAGCGCTCGGCCTGAATCGCATCATCCGCCAAGCAGGGCTCCGGGAAGCCGCCGCGCTGAAGCAGATGATCCAGCGCCTGCTGGGGTGTCACCTGCGAGGCCTCACACCACTCGCGTACGGATACAGGGTGCAGCCGGTAGGCAAAGTAGCGCCCGGCCAGCGAGTCACCACTCTGGCGGAAGGTCTCCATTCGGGCGCTGCCTGTCACCAGCAATTGTTGACCCGCCGGGCGGCCGTCCACCACGCCCTTGAGCCAGCTCTTCCAGCCCGCCATCTTGTGGATCTCGTCGAACACCAGCAGGCGGCTGGAGACAGGCCAGGATTGCCGCTGCAGCACGGCCCGGTCCGCCGGAACGTCCCAGTTGAGATAGGTGGCAGATCCAGCAGCCTCCTCCAGATGGCGCGCCAGCGTGGTCTTGCCAACCTGACGCGGGCCCGTCAACAGCACCAGCTTGCGCGGCAAATCGGCCTGAATAAGCGGTGCTATAGAACGAAGCATCTGACAATCTTAACGCCGAATGGAAGAAAGTCGCGACTATCTTCCAGATCTCGTTGATTTGGTCGGCTGTTGTACCAGTACCACCCGCGGGTTAGACAGGTGCGTGCCGCGCGGCAGGCGCGGCCGGAGCAGCGCTCGCAGGCCCACGGAGGCGTCCAAGCCCACGGCCAGGCTGGAGTGGAAAGGCACAGCGCGGGTGACTTGGTCGTGGCTTGCCGCAGGCGGCGGGGAACCAGTCGGTCCGGCGCTCGAACCTGCGCCTAACATAACCTCCCCGAACCCATAAAGGACTCAGCAGAAGTCAGTGCACACTCCAAAACTGCAGGCCACGCCAGACCGTGCAGTCCCGGAGCCGGCAACCAGCGGTTGACCGTGCCGCCGCCGCCGCCGGCCAGCACGCGGCTGGCCGGCGGCTGGTGCTGGATGAGGTGCAGCGCTTCGGCCACCGTCTCGGGCAAGACCCACTGGGCCAGGGGCGCCCCTTCAAATCCCCTTCAGCCCTTGCGGGTGGAGTGGCTCAAGCCGTCACCGGCGCGAACGCGTCCCAGGCGGCGAGGGCCTCGCTGGCGTACATCAGGGCCGGGCCGCCGCCCATGTAGACGCAAACGGCCAGCATCTCCTCCAGCTCGGCGCGGGAGCAGCCCAGGCGGCGCAGCGCCTTGACATGAAAGCCGATGCAGCCCGAGCAGTGCTGCGTGATGCCGATGGCCAGGGCGATGAGTTCCTTGTGCTTCTCGTCCAGCGCGCCAGGCGCCATGGCGGCCTTGGCCAGCTGGCCGAAGCCCTGCATCGCCTCCGGCTGCGCCTTGCGCAGGCTGGTCATCTGCTGGCCGATGTCCTGGATCAGGGTGGGGTGGTCGAAGGAGCTCATGGCAGTCTTTCCTGTGCGAATCACAGCGCGTTCAAGGGGATCTTCACGTAGGCCGTGCCGTTGGCCTCCTTGGGGGGCATCTCACCGGCGCGTATGTTGATCTGCACGGCCGGCAGGATGAGCACGGGCATCTCCAGCGTGGCGTCACGCCGGGTGCGCATGTCGACGAACTGCGCCTCGGTGATGCCGTCATGCACATGGATGTTGCGCTCGCGCTGCGCCGCCACCGTGGTCTCGAAGGCGATGGGGCGGTCGTTCGGCGGGTAGTCGTGGCACATGAACAGGCGCGTGTCGTCTGGCAGGCTCAGGATGCGGCGCACCGAGGCGTAGAGCGTGCGCGCATCGCCGCCGGGGAAGTCGCAGCGCGCCGTGCCCACGTCGGGCATGAAAAGGGTGTCGCCCACGAACACGGCATCTCCCACCTGGTAAGCCACGCAGGCCGGGGTGTGGCCGGGCACGGACATCACGCGGGCGGACAGCGCACCAAACTCGATCACCTGGTCGTCAGTCAGCAGCACGTCGAACTGCGAGCCGTCCACGGCGAACTCGGGCTCC
>JBIKMY010000171.1:0-5211 GCA_044358945.1 Rubrivivax sp. | reverse complement strand
CGACTTTTCGGTCAGGCACTCGCCCAGGCTGACGAAGAGAAAGGGCGTGCCCACGCGCACGGCCCCACCCAGCACGGCCAGTGCCACGTCCCAGAGCGCGCCGGCGTCCATCAGGCGGGCACCGGCCGGGCCGGTTTGGAGTGGGTGGTGAACAGGGTCATGAACAAGCGGCCGCGCAGGGCCTCGGCGGCCAGGATGAGCAGGAAGCAAAAGCCCATGAGCACCTGGACCGAGGCGTCGGGGATGCCCATGCGCCGCTGCAGCAGGCTGCCTGCGGCCAGGAAGCCGCCGAACAGCACCGCCACGAAGATGATGGCCAGCGGCTGGTGCCGCGCCACGAAGCTCACCAGGATGCCGGTGTAGCCCAGCCCCACGATGAGCGAGGCGTTGGCCGCGGTGTGCACCGCAGCCACCTCGATGCCCCCGGCCAGGCCCGCGGCGGCCCCGCCCAGGGCGCAGGCGGTCACCAGCAGACGCCCCGCAGGCAGTCCCACCAGGCGTGCCGCCCGCGGGTTGCCGCCCACCACACGCACCGCAAAGCCATGGGTGGTGGCGCTCAGCCACACCGCCGCCGCGACGCACGCCACCAGGCCCCACACCAGGCCCCAGTGCACCTCGTAGCCCGGGATGGTGCCCACCAGAAGACTTTCGGGCAGCGGGTGGGTGGAGGGCTTGTTCAGGCTGGCGGGGTCGCGCAGCGGGCCTTCCACCAGATGCTTGAACACGGCGATGGCGATGTAGCCCAGCAGCAGGCTGGAGATGGTCTCGTTCACGCCGCGCCACTGGCGCAGCACGCCAGCCAGCGCCACCCATGCGGCGCCGGCGGCGGCCGCGGCCGCCAGGATCAGGCCGCTGCCGGCGGCGCCGGCCGGCAGCGGCAGCAGTGCGGGCAGGGCGGCTGCGGCCAGCCCCCCCAGCACCAGCGCGCCCTCGCCGCCAATCACCGTCAGGCCCGCCTGCGCAGGCAGGGCCACGCACAAGGCGGTGAGCATGAGGGGGGCGGCGCGCTGCAGCGTGTTCTGCCACGAGAACGCGTCGCCGAAGGCGCCCTTGAAGAGCAGCCCCCAGGCCTGCAGCGGGTCATGCCCGCCCAGGGCCAGGAAGCCGCCGAACAGCAGCACCCCGCCCGCCAGCGCCCCCACCGGCAACAGCAGCGATTCCAGCGCTTCGCGTGGGCTGTGCATGGCCGGTGGTGCCGTTGTGGAGGTGCGGGGGCGCGGGGGCGCAGTCCTGGGTGCGGTCAGTCAGCTGCTCAGACCTTGCCGATCACGCCTTCGACGAGGTAGTTCATGGACTCCAGCGTCACGTCGGTCTGCTTCAGGGCCGTGCCCTTGGCGATGACCACCTTGCCGGTGTTGTCCTTGAGTTCACCCGCGAAGATGTCGAAGCTGCCGGCCATCATCCGGGCGCGGATGGCGTCGGCGTTCTTGCGGGCGGCCTCGGGCACCATCGAACCGTAGGGCGAGGACTTCACGAAGCCCTCCTTCAGACCGCCGCGCACGAAGTTGGGATGCGGCTTGCCGCTGCGCGCAGCCTCGATGATGGTGGTGTAGGCCGTGACCCAGTTCCACTCCGCGCCCGTGAGGTAGGCCTGCGGCGCGAGCTTGGCCTGGCTGGCGTGGTAGCCACAGACCATCTTGCCGCGCTTAGCCGCGGTCTCGACGATCACCTTGGGGCCGTCCACGTGCATGGTGAACACGTCCACGCCCTGGTCGGCCAGGCTGTTGGTGGCCTCGGCCTCCTTAACGGCCATGGACCAGTCGCCGGTGAAGATCACCGTCGTGGTGATCTTCGGGTCCACCGAGCGCGCGCCCATGGTGAAGGCGTTGATGTTGCGCAGCACCTGCGGGATGGGCTTGGCCGCCACGAAGCCGAGCTTCTTGCTCTTGCTCATGTGGCCGGCGATCACGCCGTTAAGGTACTGCGCCTCGTCGATGTAGCCGAAGAAGCTGCCGGTGTTGGCGGGGTGCTTGCCCTGGGTCCACAGGCCGCCGCAATGGGCGAAGCGCACGCCCGGGTTCTTGCCGGCCACGGCCAGCATGTGCGGGTCGAAGTAGCCGAAGGACGTGGGGAACAGCAGCTTGGCGCCGTCCTGCGAAATCATGCCCTGCATGCTCTTCTGCACGGCCTGGGTCTCGGGGACGTTCTCCTCCTCCACCACCTTGACGCCGGCCATCTTCTTCAGTTGCGCCACGCCCTCGGCGTGGGCCTGGTTGTAGCCGAAGTCGTCGCGCGGGCCGACGTAGATCGCGCCCACGGTGATGGGGGCGGACTGGGCCAGTGCCTGACGCAGCGCGCCAGGCAGGGCCAGGCCGGCGCCGCCCAGGGCGCCGGCGGTCAGCAGGCGGCGGCGCGAGGCGTCGGACAGGGTGAGGATGCGGTCGTTCATGGCAGGTCCTTTCGGGGGTTGGTCAGAGGGTTGATCGGGAAGAAGGTCGGGAACGCTGGGGCTTGCGGTCTTCAGGCGAGGTCGACCACGCTCACGTGCGCGGCCACCACACGCCAGCCCTCGGGCATGCGCACCCAGGTCTGGCTCTGGCGCCCAGTGCGGGTGGTGCCGTCGCGGAAGAATTCGGTCATGGCGGTGGCGTGGTCGCGGCCGTAGGTGGTGATGACGGTGCGGCGCAAGGTCCGTGCCAGCCCCGCCGAGGGGCGGGCCTGGCGGAAGGCCCGGATCTCGTCGATGCCGTACAGGTTCTCGGCCGCGCCATACCGCACGGTCAGCGGGCTGGTCCAGAACAGTTCGTCCAGCACCTCGACGCGGTTGTTCACCAGGGCGTCCTCGTAACGGGCGAACGCGGTGCTGACTTCGTGGAGGATTTCGGGCTGGTTGATCTGCATGGGAGGTTCTCGTTCGATGCGGAGTGGTGTGGAGGTCACTGCACGCCGGCCGACATGGCCGATCGGGCAGATCGGCCAGTGTGCGCTGCCGGCAGCGACGCCACCGGTGCCGACACCACACCCGCAGCCTCCAGTGCACGCGCCACACGCAGGCACAAGTCCTCGCGCCACGGCGCGGCAATCACCTGCACGCCAATGGGCAGGTGCGGTGCCGCCGGGTCGCAGCCCCACACCGGCACCGTGGCCACGGGCAGGCCGATGTAGGAAATGGGCTGGGTGAGCAGCCCCAGGCTGGGGCGGGCGGGCAGGCGTTGTCCCGCCACGTCCAGCCATTCGGTGCCAATGGGCGTGGCCACACAGGGTGTGGCCGGGGCCAGTAACACGTCCACATCGCGGAAGCTGGCGGCTGCCTGCTGCGCGTACCAGCGCCTGACCCGCTGCGCCTGCACCACCCAGGCCGCGGGCAACAGGGCTCCGGCCAGGAAGCGGTCGCGCGACAGCGGTTCGAAGTCCGCAGCGCGGGTTTTCAAATCATGCAGGTGCAGCGTGGCACCTTCGGCGTTCGTGATGAGGAAGGCCGCGGCACGGGCGCGGTCGGTCTCTGGCCACACCACCTCGCGCTGCACCTCCAGGGCCTCGGCCACGCGCGCCACTGCTGCCAGGGCCGCGGTGCCAGCCTGGGTGCGGAACCAGCCCCCGAGGACACCGATGCGCAGGCCGTCGCAGCCGCGGCCAAGCAGCGGCGTGGCGGGCTCGACCGCGCGCTGGGCGCAAGCCGGGTCTTGCGGGTCAGGCCCTTGCAGGGCGTCGTAGGTCAGCGCCAGATCCTGCACCGAGCGCGCGAAGGGCCCCAGATGGTCCAGGCTGGCGACGAAGGGGTAGGTGCCGGTTCGCGGCAGGCGGCCGAAGGTGGGCTTGAGACCGAACACCCCGCACAGCGAGGCCGGCACGCGAATGGAGCCATTGGTGTCGGACCCGAGCGCCACAGGCACCTGGCCTGCAGCCACCGCGGCGGCCGAGCCGCCGGAAGATCCCCCGGCGATGCGGCCCAGGTCATGCGGGTTGCAAGTGGCGCCCTCGTGCGAGTTCTCGGTGGTGAAGCCGTAGGCGTACTCGTCCATGTTGAGCGTGCCCACCAGCACGGCCCCGGCGGCCTCCAGCCGGCGCACCAGGGTGGCGTCTTGCCGCGCAGGTGCCGCGCTGCGCTCGATCTTGCTGCCTGCCAGCGTGGGCAGGTTGGCGACATCGAACAGGTTCTTCACCGCGAAGGTCATGCCCGACAGCGAGCCGTTGGCTACTTGTCGGTCCAGCGCCTCGGCGCGTTCTTGCGCCCGCTGTGCCAGCACGTGCGTGAAGGCGTTGACCTGCGCGTCCGTGGCCTGGATCCGCTCCAGGCTGGCGCGAACGGCGGCTTGCGCCTTCATGCGTCACGCTCCTCAGTCGCAGACGGCGGCACCGGTCGAAAGGTGTTGGCGCCTTCATCCTCCGTGCCCAAGGGAAAGCTCATCACCCGCTCGGCCATGGTCGCGGCCAAGGCCAGGTAGGTGACCACGCCCGGCCGATGGTCGGGGTGGAGGGTCAGCCCCACCGCCTGAGCGGCGGGGTCCACGTAGGCTTCAGGGTCCATCACGATGCAGCCCTCACGACTGACTTCATGTAGGCCCGCCAGCCGCCGAAGCCGGTGATGTCCTGCGCCCCTTGCAAAGCATGTGCCTCACACACGAAGCCGTGCACGGTGGTGCCGTCTTCCAGCAGCAGGCTGCCCAGTCCCAGTGGGGCGGGGATGAGGGCCAGGAACGAGCCCACCTCGGCCTGCGGCAGGGCCCAGACCTCCAGTTCGATGCCGGCGCCGCCTTCGCTGACACGCTGAATCCCGGGCTTGGGCGGTGTCGTGCCGGGCAGAGCGTAGAGGCGGTAGCAGGGCGCCGTGCGCGTGCTGCGCAGCAGCCGCGCGCCGCGCTCGGTGAGCTGGCTGTTCAGGGGCAGACCGCTCAGGTGCGCGCCGACCACGGCAATGGCGATCTCGCTGCGCACCGCCGGCCAGCGCAGCGTCTCGCCATCGGCAGCAGGCCCCATCCAGCGTTGGCCGAAGCGGGCCAGGGCGGCATCAGCGTTCCCGGGACCGATCAGCGTCACGCCGAAGGGCAAGCCCCGGTCGGTGAAGCCCGCCGGCACGGCCAGTGCGCTCCAGCCCAGCAGGTTGACGAAGTTGGTGTAGACGCCCATGCGGGCGTTGGCACCCACGGGGTCGGCGTCGATCTCGTCAAAGGTGGGGTGGCCGGTGGTGGTGGGCACCAGCAGCCCGTCCACCTGCTGCCACAGCCCGTCCAGCCGGGCCTGCAGCTCTCGCAACCGGTACTGTGCGCGGAA
>JBIKMY010000170.1:0-5218 GCA_044358945.1 Rubrivivax sp. | reverse complement strand
CGCCACCTGCCCTGGTGCCCACTCTCGCACCACCACCTCGTCAAAGCCCTGTGCGCGGGCGTGGGTCTCGAATTCGGCGAAGGTCTGGGCGGTCATGGCATCTCCTGAATGGCGTAGATCATACGGACCTTCGCCGCGGGCTGCTCAGCCCATGAAATCCGCCAGCAGGCGGTTGAATTTGGCGGGGTTCTCCACGAACATGAAGTGCTGGCCGCCCTCGGCCTCCTCGAAGATTTCGAGCTTGGCGCCGGGGGTCTGCGAGGCCGCCCAGGCCACGCTCTTCCAGGGCACCAGGCTCACGCGGCCGCCGATGTAGAGCGTGGGCACGTGGATGCGTGGCATCACGTCGCGCCAGTCCTGGTGGCAGTGGTTGTAGATGAGGGCGGCCGAATGGGCGCGTGGAAACTTCAGGTTGCAGTCGATCATCCACTGCAACTGCTCCTTGGGCATGGCCGAGGTGACCATGCCACCGACAAAGCCCTGGGAGGTGGCCACGCCGTCCGGGCCGGCCAGCGCGTTGGCGGTGCCGGTCACGGCCTCGGGGCTGAAGATGGCGCCGGCGTTGGCCAGCTCCTCCTCGCTCCAGGCCGGATTGCTGGTGAGGAAGGGCGGCTCGTCACAGAAGACGAACTTGCCGATGCGCTCGGCGCCGAAGAGATCGAAGTAGCACCACAGCACCGAGCAGCCCATGCTGTGGCCCAGGATGGTGACGTCCTGCAGGTCCAGGGCGCGCAGGGCATCCCACACGTCCTTGGCCAGGCGCTGGATGCGGTAGCCGTGGGCCGGCTTGTCGGCGTCGCCGTGGCCGCGCATGTCGATGGCGATGACGCGGTAGCGGTCGGCCAGGCCCTCGATCTGGAACTTGAACTGCTCGGCTGCCTGGGACCAGCCGGGAATCAGCACGAGGGGGCGGCCGTTGCCGGCCTCCAGCACGTTCAGGCCCACGCCGTCGCTGGTGGTGATGCGGTGTTGCTTCATGGTCAGTTGTCTCCGTCAGGTTCATGGGGCCGTACGGACGCTGCAATGGCGCCCGCCCGGCCGTGGAAGTGACACGTTGCAGGTGTCCAGGCCCAGTATGGCCAAGCCGCTGGGGATTCGACCACCGGGCAATCCCGGGCTTGGACGTCTGGGGCCCGGGCTGAGGCGGGTTGCCGGCTCAGCCGGCGCGCGGTGGTGCCGCGTTCAGCGCCCGCGCGATGCGGTGCCGGTTCACCGTGGTGCGCGGCACGCGGCCCGTGAACCAGCTGCGCACGTCCTCTTCCAGCCCGATGCCGTGCATGTAGTTGTACAGGGCCTTCTTCAGCGCCGCGCCTAAGGTGTCGTGGTCGGTGCCGGTGGGGTCGACGAAGCCGATGTCGTTCTTGGCAAAGTGGCCTGGTGGCAGGGGCAGCAGCGTGACGCCGTAGTCCTGCGGGCGCTGGCCCACGGGCGAGTGCACGGTGCACGCGAAGCGGTGGAAGAAGCCGGACTGGATGCAGCCGTTGACGAAGAGCTGGCGCACGTACTCCAGCGCGTCCACCGTGTCCTGCGCGGTCTGGGTGGGAAAGCCGTACATCAGGTACGCATGCACCAGGATGCCGGCATCCGAGAAGCCCTTGGTCACGCGCGCCACCTGCTCCACCGACACGCCCTTCTTCATCAACTTCAGCAGCCGGTCCGAGGCCACCTCCAGTCCGCCGGAGATGGCGATGCAGCCGCTGTCGGCCAACTCCAGGCACAACTCCGGCGTGAAGGTCTTCTCGAAGCGCACGTTGCCCCACCAACTGATGGACAGTTGCCGGCGCTGGAGCTCCGCCGCCAGGGCCTTGAGCGACTTGGGCGGCGCGGCCTCGTCCACGAAGTGAAAGCCCGTCTGTCCGGTCTCGGCCACGATGGCCTCGATGCGGTCGGCCAGGGTTTCAGCAGTCGCGGCATCAAAGCGCGAGATGTAGTCCAGGCTCACGTCGCAGAAGCTGCACTTCTTCCAGTAGCAGCCGTGCGCCACGGTGAGCTTGTTCCAGCGCCCGTCTGACCACAGCCGGTGCATGGGGTTGAGCATGTCCAGCAGCGACAGGTAGTGCTGCAGCGACAGGCCGTCCCAGGTGGGGGTGCCCACCTGCTCAAAGGGCACGTCGGCCTCGGCAAAGTTGAGGTACTGCACCGCACCCTCGTCGTCGCGGACGAAGGTGCGCACCAGGCGGCTGCGCGAGCGCGTGCCGTGCCAGTGCTCCAGCAGGGCCAGCAGCGGGCGCTCGCCGGCGTCCAGCGTTACCGCATCGACAAAGTCGAACAGCCGCGGCTCGGCCAGCTCGCGCAGCTCGGTGTTGACGTAGCCGCCGCCCAGGGCGATGCGCACGCCCGGCTGCGCGACCTTCACCGCCTGCGCGATGCGCAAGGCGCCGTAGACCGCGCCAGGGAAAGGTACCGACAGCAGCACCACACTGGGCTGGTGCTGCGCCAGGGCCTGCAGCGTCAGGCGCTCCAAGGTGCGGTCCACCAGGTTCATCGGCGCGGCCAGGGCCTGCGCCAGGGGTTCGAAGGTCGGCTGGCTCATGGCCAGGCTTTCAGCGTAGCGCACGAACTCGAAGCGCGCGTCCACGGCGTCGCGCACCACGTCGGCCAGGTCGTTCAGGTACAGCGTGGCCAGGTGGCGGGCGCGGTCTTGCTGGCCCAGCGCACCGAAGGCCCAGGCCAGGGGGTCGCCCCCTTCCGGGTCATCCGGGTCCACATAGGCGTCCAGCGAGGCAAAGCGCGGGCCCTCGGGCAGGAACTGCCGGCTGGCGATGCGGTGGGCCAGCGTAGCGTCATGACCCTGCAGGAAGGCGATGGTGGGAGTGATGGTGGCGGCGTAGCGCGCGAACTGGGCGTCGAAGGCCTCGATGCTGGGTGTGCGGCGTTCGGCCGGTAGGGCCCGTGCTGCCTCACGCATCTCGTGCAGACCTGCGGCGTTCAGCAGTTCCAGCACCAGGGCCAGCGCCAGGTCCACCTGCGCGGCCTGCACGCCGCGCGAGCGCAGGAAACCCGTGAGGTAGGCGCTGGACGGGTAGGGCGTGTTCAGCTGCGTCATCGGCGGGATGACGGACAGCACGCGGGGCGGGGAGGACAGGTGCATGGGTGGTGGCGGCGATTCTGTCAGGCAGCCGCAAAGCCCGCGCCGCCGCTGGGGGCCGTCGAACGCGACTGGACATTGAGCGCAAAATCCCGGCCCAGTAAATGTTCCCTTGGAGAGCCCCTTTGAACGCTGCTGCATCGGCCCCGTCCACCCCGCGTCCCTTCCACCTCGCCTTCCCGGTGCATGACCTGGAGGTCGCGCGCGGCTTCTATGGCGAGCTGCTGGGCTGCCCCGAAGGCCGCAGCTCCCCAGAGTGGATCGACTTTGACCTCTTCGGTCATCAGGTGGTGGCGCACCTGGCGCCGCAGGAGTGCAGTCTGGCGTCCACCAGCGCCGTGGACGGCGACGCGGTGCCGGTGCGGCACTTCGGCGTGGTGCTGCCCATGGCCGAATGGCAGGCGCTGGCCGACAAGCTCACCGCTGTGGGCACGAAGTTCATCATCGAGCCGCACGTGCGCTTCAAGGGCCTGGCTGGTGAGCAGGCCACCTTCTTCTTCCTGGACCCTTCGGGCAACGCCTTGGAATTCAAGGCCTTCGCCGACCTGGGCCAGTTGTTCGCCAAGCAGTGACGTGAACATCGTCATCCTTGGCGCCGGGCGCGTGGGCGAAAGCGTGGCCGAAAGCCTGGTCTCGGAACGCAACGACATCACCGTCATCGACACCGATCCGGCCCGCCTGCACCAGCTTCAGGACCGGCTGGATCTGCGTGGCGTGCCGGGCAACGGCATCCAGCCCTCGGTGCTGGAGGATGCGGGCATTGGCGATGCCGACCTGTTCATCGCCTGCGCGCCCATGGACGAGACCAACCTGGTGGCCTGCAAGGTGGCGCACGACCGTTTCAACGTGCCCACCACCATCGCCCGGCTGCGCTCGCCGGAGTTCGAGGACGGCTCCCCCCTCATGGACAAGGCCACCGGCTTTGCGGTGGACCGGGTGATCTGCCCGGAGGAAAGCGTCACGCGCTACATCGGCAAGCTGGTGGAGCACCCGCAGGCGCTGCAGGTGCTGGAGTTCGCGCACGGGCTGGTGAGCCTGGCGGCGGTGCGCGCGGTGGCGGGCGGCCCGCTGGTTCGCCACAGCCTGGCCGAGATTCCGGCGCTGGTGCCTGGGGCGCAGATGCGCATCGTGGCCATCTATCGGCAGGATCAGGCCCTCACCGCCCTGGACGGCCGAACCCGCATCGAGCCGGGCGACGAGGTCTTCGTGCTAGCGGCCACGCAGGACATCGTCACCGTGCTGGCGGCGCTGCGCGAGCGTGACCACCCCGTCAAGCGCCTCATGATTGCTGGCGGCGGCAAGGTGGGGCTGCGCCTGGCGCGGCAGTTGAAGGACAACCTTCAGGTCAAGATCATCGAGACCAACCGGCAACGCTGCGACTACCTGGCCTCGCAACTGCCGTCCGAGGTGCTGGTGCTGCACGGCGACTCCACCGACGAAGAGTTGATGGGCGATGAGAACGTGCAGGACATGGACCTTTTCGTGGCGCTGACCAGCGACGACGAAGACAACATCCTGGCCTGCCTGCTGGCCAAGAAGATGGGTGCGCGCCGCGTGCTGGCCCTCATCAACCGCAAGGCCTATGCCGAACTCGTCCAGGGCACGCAGATCGACATTGCCATCTCGCCCAGCCAGGCGGTGATCGGCGAGCTGCTGGCCTACGTCCGGCGGGGTGATGTGGAGGCTGTGCATTCGCTGCGCCGCGGCGCGGCCGAGGCGCTGGAGGGCATCGTGCGCGGTGACCGCAAGACCTGCCGCCTGGCTGGCCGGCGGGTGGAGGAGGTTGGTCTGCCGGCCGGCGCCCAGGTGGGTGCCATCGTGCGCGGCCTGCACCGGCCGGACGGCAGCGAAGCCGGCGACGATGCCAAGCCCCAGGTGCTGATGGCCCACCACGACACCGTGATCGAACCCAACGACCACGTCATCGTCTTCGTACCCAATAAGCGCATGGTGCGGCAGGTGGAGAAGCTGTTCCAGGTCTCGGCCACTTTCTTCTGACCGGCCGCAGCTTCACCTTCACGCACTACCTCATGGGTACGCTTGCCGTCATTGCGCTGATCGGCCGCATGGTGCTGATCTTCAGCCTGCTCATGCTCGTGCCTTTGGCGTTCGCCCTGAGTGGCGCAGACC
>JBIKMY010000169.1:0-5238 GCA_044358945.1 Rubrivivax sp. | reverse complement strand
TTTCCGCAGGACGGGGTGCTGCGCAGCCCGAACGCACTGACCTACCTGGAGCGCGCGCTGGACATGGGCGTGGACGTGGTGGGCGGCATCCCGCACTTCGAGCGCACCATGGCCGATGGTGCCGAGAGCGTGCGCATCCTGTGCGAGATCGCTGCCGCGCGCGGCCTGCGCGTGGACATGCACTGCGACGAGACCGACGACCCGATGTCGCGTCATGTGGAAACGCTGGCCTTCCACGCCCAGCGCCTGAAGCTGCACGGCCGCGTCAACGGCTCGCACCTGACGTCCATGCACTCCATGGACAACTACTACGTCAGCAAGCTCATCCCCTTGATGGCCGAGGCCGGCTTGAGCGCCGTGGCCAACCCGCTGATCAACATCACCATCCAGGGACGGCACGACACCTACCCCAGGCGCCGCGGCATGACGCGCGTGCCGGAGTTGATGGCGGCTGGCATCAACGTCGCCTTCGGCCACGACTGCGTGATGGACCCCTGGTACTCACTGGGCTCGGGCGACATGCTGGAGGTGGCCGGCATGGGCCTGCATGTGGCCCAGATGACCTCGGAGGCCGGCATGCGCGCCTGCTTCGACGCCGTGACCGTGAACCCGGCGCGCATCCTGGGGCTGGAGGGCTACGGCCTGGACGTGGGCTGCCGCGCCGACTTCGTGCTGCTGCAGGCGCGCTCAGCCGTGGAGGCGCTGCGCCTGCGCGCCCACCGCCTGCTGGTGGTGCGCGGCGGGCAGGTGCTGGCCCGGTGCCAACCGGTGCAGACCGACCTGCGGCTGCCCGGCAGGCCCACAGGCCTGGATTTCACGCGTCCGCTGCCGCGTTGAACCCTGGAGACCGTGTGCCCTCGCGGCAAGGGCCGCACACCCAACCCCCATAGAATGAATCAGTTCCCAGGGAAACACTTCACCACATGTCGATGAAACTGATCGGTTCGATGACCAGCCCCTACGTGCGCAAGGTGCGCATCGTGATGGCAGAAAAGAAACTCGAGTGTCAGATGGTGGTGGAGGATGTCTGGAACAAGGACGACATCCTGGCCTCCAACCCGCTGGGCAAGGTGCCCTGCCTGGTGATGGAGGGCGGCGAGGCGGTGTTCGATTCGCGCGTGATCGTGGAGTACCTGGACACGCTGTCCCCCGTGGGCAAGCTGATTCCGCCTTCCGGCCGCGAACGCGCCGAGGTGCGCACCTGGGAAGCGCTGGCCGACGGCATCCTGGACGCGAGCATCCTGGCCCGGTTGGAGGCCACGTGGGCCGGACGCCAGGCAGGGCAGCGCTCGAAGGCCTGGATCGACCGCCAGATGAGCCGGGTGGACGCCGCCCTGGCCGCCCTATCGCGCGGGCTGGGCGAGCAACCCTGGTGTGCCGGCAACCACTTCAGCCTGGCCGACATCGCCACGGGCTGCGCGCTGGGATACCTGGACTTCCGCTTCGCCCACATCGACTGGCGCACCCGCCACGACAACCTGGCCCGTCTGGCGGAAAAGCTCTTCTCCCGCCCCTCCTTCATCGAAAGCGCGCCCGCCTGAGACGCGCGCCGCCGTCAGGCGGCGGCCGCGCCGAATGAATCTGCGCGCGCCATCGGCCAGTACAGGCTGAACACCGGAGCCGGCCAATCGGCTTGGCCGTCCATCGCCGCCAGCAAGGCCCCGGGCGCCACAAAGCGCAGTTCGTGGACCAGCAGCCGGACCTGATGCTCGCTGGTGCGCCGCACGATGTGCTCCGGGCCGATCTCGCGCGGGTGCTGCAGCCCGGCGGCCTGCACCAGATCCTTCAGCGCGTGCAGGGTGTTCTGGTGGAAACGGTAGACCCGTTCGGCCTTGTCCGGCACCACCAGCGCCTGCTGGCGCTGCGGGTCCTGGGTGGTCACCCCCGTGGGGCATTGCCCGGTATGGCAGGTCTGGGCCTGGATGCACCCCAGGGCGAACATGAAGCCGCGCGCCGAGTTGCACCAGTCGGCGCCCAGGGCCATGGCGCGCGCGATGTCGAAGGCGCCGATCACCTTGCCCGCGCAGCCGATGCGGATGCGCTCGCGCAGGTTCAACCCCACCAGGGTGTTGTGTACCAGCAGCAGCCCTTCCTGCAGCGGCACGCCCACGTGGTCGGTGAACTCCAGCGGCGCAGCGCCCGTGCCGCCCTCGGCGCCGTCCACCACGATGAAGTCCGGCAACAGGCCGGTCTGCAGCATGGCCTTGCACAGCGCGAACCACTCCCAGGGGTGGCCGATGCACAGCTTGAAGCCCACGGGCTTGCCGCCTGACAACTGCCGCAGCTGCTCGATGAACTGCATCATCTCCGCGGGGGTGGAGAACGCGCTGTGCCGCGCCGGGCTGATGCAGTCCTGCCCCTGCGGCACGCCGCGCGCCAACGCAATCTCGGCCGTCACCTTGGGGCCCGGCAGCACGCCCCCGTGGCCGGGCTTGGCCCCCTGGCTGAGCTTGAGCTCGATCATCCTGACCTGCGGGTCGCGCGCGTTCTCGGCAAAGCGCTCCGCGCTGAAGCGGCCCTGCTCGTCACGGCAGCCGAAGTAGCCCGAGGCGACCTGCCAGATCAGGCCGCCGCCATGGCGGCGGTGGTGCACGCTGATCGAGCCCTCACCGGTGTCATGCGCGAAGCCGCCGCGCTGGGCACCCGCGTTCAGCGCGAGGATGGCGTTGGCAGACAGGGCGCCAAAGCTCATGCCGGAGATGTTGAAGACGCTGGCCTCGTAGGGCCGGGTGCAGGAGGTGCCGCCCGCGCCGATGGTCACGCGGAAGTCGTGCGTGGGCAGTTCGGTGGGGGCCATGGAGTGGTTGATCCACTCGTAACCCGCGGCCTGCACGTCCAGCTGCGTGCCGAAGGGGCGCTTGTCGGCCTCGCCCTTGGCGCGCTGGTACACCAGCGAGCGCTGCTGACGAGAGAAGGGCGCCGCCTCGTTGTCGCTCTCGATGAAGTACTGGCGCATCTCGGGGCGGATGAACTCCAGCAGGAAGCGCAGATGCCCGATGACGGGGTAGTTGCGCAACACAGCGTGACGCGTCTGCGTCACGTCGCGCCAGCCGAGTGCGGCCAGCAACGCAGGCGGCAGCGTCCACAGCGGGTGCAGTACGCCATGGGCCCAGCCCACCAGCGTCAGCAGCCCTGCCGCGATGCACAGCACCCAGGCCAGACGCCGCAAGGGCAGCCCATTCGCCAGAGTGCGCAGCATCAGGTTCAGCCCCCGCCCAGAAAGCGCCGCAGGGCGTCAGCCGTCTCCTGCGGACACTCCTCCGGAATGAAGTGGCCGCACGGCAGCGCGCGGCCCTCCACCCGGCCGCTGCACTGGGCCTGCCACAGCGCCAGCGGGTCGAACATCCGCTGGACCACGCCGCGCTCACCCCACAGCACCAGCAGGTCGCAAACGATGCGCTGGCCGGTCGCGCGCGAGGCGCGGTCGTGTTCGAGATCGATGCCCGCGGCGGCGCGGTAGTCCTCGCAGGCGGCGTGGATGGCCTCGGGGGTGCAGAAGCAGCGCTCGTAATCGGCCAAGGCCTGCGGCTCCAGGTGGGCCAGGCCCCCCGTGCCCCAGCCGCCCAGCTTGGCGTGCAGGTACTCGCGCGCGCAGCCGCCAATCATGCGCTCGGGCAGCGGCGCGGGCTGAATCAGGTGGAACCAGTGGTAGTAGGCGCGGGCAAAGGCCATGTCGGTGGCGCCGTACATGTCGAACGTGGGTGCGATGTCCAGCAGGCACAGGCGGCTGACGGCTTGCGGGTGGTCCAGCGCCAGGCGGTGCGCCACCCGGCCGCCCCGGTCGTGGCCGCACACCGCGTAGCGCTCGTGGCCGAGTTGCGCCATCAGCCCGGCCATGTCGGCGGCCATGGCACGCTTGCTGTAACCGGCGTGGTCCGGCCCGCCGTCGGGCTTGTCGGAATCGCCATAGCCGCGCAGGTCGGGCAGCACCAGGCGGAAGTGCGGCGACAGGAGCCGCGCCACGGGATGCCACATCACGTGCGTCTGCGGGAAGCCGTGCAACAGCAGCAGGGGCGGGGCCTCCTCCGGGCCGCCGATGCGCACCCGCAGCGTCACATCGCCCACGCGCAGGCGCTGTTCGGTGAAGCCGCTGAACCAGGCGCCGTGGTCTTTCGTCATGCGGTGCGGGCGCAGGCTTGCAGCCGGGCGGGGTTCATCCAGGCGGGGGCGCCGGCGCTGGCGCTCAGTCGGAGGCCGCGCGCTCCGAGCGCATCCAGGTCCACTGCAGGCCCACGCCGGCGCTGTAGCCCGTGGTGCGTGAGACCAGCGGGCTGTCGGCGTTGGCCGCGCCGGCCACGCTGTCCAGGCGGCCGAAGCCGAAGACACGCCAATCCCGCGTGAGGCGGTGCGAGGCGGTCAGCCCCAGCCGCCACGAGATCAGGCCGGCCTTGGCCTCGTAGGCCGGGCGCAGGCCCGTCGCGTAGGCAGGGGCCACGTCGTAGAAGGTGGCGGCCAGGTTGCGGTCGCCCAGCAGCGCCCCGGCGCTGGCGGTCAGGCGCCAGCCCGCCAGGCTGGAATGGTTCCACTGGAGCTCAGGCTCCAGCGCCAGGCCGCGCGAAGCGAAGCGGTCACTCACATCGAAGACCCCGCGCAGAGGCAGTTCCAGGCGCCACTGACCACCGGCCGGGGCCGCCCCCAGATCCCAGCGGCCCCGCGGGCCGAACTCCACCAGCGTGCCCAGCTCGGGCATGCCCAGCCGCGCGGGCGAGTCCTTGGACCGGGCACCGAGCGAGGCAGAAAAGCCGATGTCGAGTTCGAAATCCGACTTCTTCACCGCCCGCACACCGAAGGCGCCACGGTCAATGCGCAGCCAGGGGCCGCGGTAGAGCACATAGGGCAGCGCAATGGCACGCCGCACGTCCTCGGAAGCCCCAGGCCAGGCCTGCTGCGTCAGGCCGAAGGCCACGCCCCCCACTTCCCACAGGGGGTCGGCAGCGGGCGCAGGGGTGGACTGGGCCGCAGCAGGTCCGGAGGCCAGCAGAGCGAGCCCCGCCACCGCCGACGCCAGAAATTTCAGGAAGGAAGGTGTTTGCGGCATCGGTTGATTGTGCAGCCCGGCACTCGGCCGGAACACCACATGAGGCCCCACTTTTCAGCCAAATTCCGCACGGATAGCCGCGCCGTCGGCGTCCAGGGCCGGCGCCTCCTCGAAGGTGTCACCGTCCCAGTCCATCCCCCAAGGCGGGGCGGGCACGTCCACGGGCTTGCCGCGCACCTGCATGCGCCGGGTGCGCAGCT
>JBIKMY010000168.1:0-5251 GCA_044358945.1 Rubrivivax sp. | reverse complement strand
TCGGCGGCGCTGAAGACCGACCAGTTCCATTTCCCCGTGGTGATCCTGCCGCGCACCTACGCCTGGGCTGCGGTATGCGTGGTGCTGGCCGGCGTGGGCAGCGCGCTGGTGGTGCGCCGGCGCATTGACCGCCTGGACATGGTGGCGGCGCTCAAGACCCGGGAGTGAGTCCGCAAATGAACGTGGCACGGCAGGCATGACAACAGGAGGTTCGGCATGAAGCGCAACACCTGGATCGCGATGGTGGTGGTGGGCGTGGCGGCAGCCGGCGTGCTGGCCTGGGCCTTCGCGCCGCGGCCGGTGGAGGTGGAGGCCGTGGCGGCCACTCAGGGGCCGTTCGAGACCGCGGTGGAGGAGGACGGCCGCACCCGGGTGATGGAGCGCCATGCGGTGACGGCCCCAATGGCGGGGCGATTGCGCCGCATCGCGCTGCGCGAGGGCGATGCGGTGCAGGCCGGGCAGGCGCTGGCGCTGATAGAGCCGCTGCTGGCCCCCTTGCTGGACGAGCGCGCGCGGCGTGAGCAGCAGGCGCACGTGGCCGCGGTGCAGGCGGCGCTGGAGCGGGCGGGCACCCGTGTGAGTGCGGCCCAGGTGGGGGTGGAGCAGGCCCTCAACGAGCAGCGCCGCACGGCCCAGCTGGTGGCGCAGGGCTTTGTTTCGCCCGCCAAGGCCGACACCGACCGTCTGGCGCTGGAGGCCGCGCAGCGCGAGCGCGAATCGGCGGTGGAGAGCGAGCGCGTGGCGCGGTATGAGCTCCAGCAGGCGCGTGTGGCGCTGGAAGTGGCGGCCGCGGGTGCGTCGACCGCGGCCGGGCGCGGGGCCTCTGTCTCCGGCCCGCCGTCCAGCCCGTTCACCGTGCGCGCACCGGTGGCCGGCACGGTGCTGCGCGTTCACCAACCCAGCGAGGGCGTGGTGGGACTGGGCACACCCTTGCTCGACCTGGCCGACACCTCGCGCATCGAGATCGTGGCCGAGCTGCTGACCAGCGACGCGGCGCTGGCGCGCCCCGGCAGCGCGGTGCGCATCGAGCGCTGGGGCGGCCCCGCCGTCCTGCAGGGGAGGGTGCGCCGCGTGGAGCCGGCCGCCTTCACCAAGGTATCGGCGCTGGGGGTGGAGGAGCAGCGGGTCCATGTGCTGATCGATCTGGACCCGGCCACGTCCGGGCCCGTCTGGGGTGACGGCTGGCGGGTGGTGGTGCGCATCCTCACCCGCCAGGAGGCCGATGTCCTGCGGGTGCCAGTGAGCGCCGTGTTCCCCTGGCCGGCGACGGTGCAGCCGTCGGCGGCCTCAGCCTCGGCAGGAGGCGCGCCAGACGGCGCCCAGGTCGTTGGGGAGCGCATGGGCGTGTTCGTGCTGGAGGGGGGGCGAGCACGGCTGCGTGCGGTGCAGGTGGCCGCCCGCAATGGCAGCCTGGCCTGGGTGCGCGCGGGTCTGGCACTGGGGGAGATGGTCATCGCCTACCCACCTATGACGGTGACGGAGGGGGTGCGGGTGCAGCCGCGCTGAAGCGGCATGTCCCAGGGAATTCCCGCTGACGCCGGGGGCGCGCCTGGCTTCCAATGGCGGCTTCGCTGGCAAGTTCGCCGGCCCGACCTGGAGCCTGCTCGTCATGAAAGTCCGGTTCATGTCCTTGCTTGCGGCCGCCCTTTGCGCCGTCAGCCCTGCCCACGCCGCCTGGCCCGACAAGCCCATTCGCATCGTGGTCGCCTTCGCACCGGGCAGCTCCACCGACATCATCGCCCGCCTGCTGGCCCCGCAACTGACTGCTCAGATGGGCCAGAACGTGATCGTCGAGAACAAGCCGGGTGCGGGCGGCAACATCGCCACACAGCAGGTGATGAACGCACCGGCCGATGGCTATACGGTGCTCATGCACAGCGTGGCCTACTCGGTGAACCCGTCGTTGTTCGCTAACGCCGGCTATGACGCGCTGCGCGACCTGCAGCCCGTGGCGATGACGGGGGTCACGCCCAACATGCTCTACGTGCACCCTGACGTGAAGGCCAACAACCTGTCGGAGCTGCTGGCGCTGGCCCGTGGCGGCAAGATGTCCTATGCATCGTCAGGCAACGGCACCACCACCCACCTGGGGGCCGAGCTGCTGTTCCGCACCCTGGCCAAGGTGGACGTCACGCACGTGCCTTTCCAGCCCGCCGCGGCCACGCAGGCGGCGCTCAGCGGCCAGGTGCCGATTGCCAGCACCTCCATGCCGCCGGCGGTGCCCCATGCCAAGGCCGGCAAGGTGCGACCGATTGCGGTGATGTCGCTCAAGCGCAGCCCGGCACTGCCGGACGTGCCCACGGTGGCCGAGCTGGGCTATCCCGGCTTCGAGGCCAACACCTGGTTTGCCGTGTTCGCGCCCGCCAGAGTCCCGGCCGAAGTGCTGGATCGCCTCAACGCCGAGATCGGCAAGGCCCTGGCCGCCGACGCCGTCAAGGAGCGCTTCGCCGCACTGTCTCTCGACGGCCAGCCCATGGACCGGGCCACCCTGCGCCGCTACCTGGAAGCGGAAGTGGCGAAGTGGGGCAAGGTGGTCAAGGACAACGGCCTGAAGGCGGATTGAGAACGCGGCATGCGCAACCTGACCCTCGACAACATCACCGCTGCGGCCGTCGACAGCTTCGCTGGCTTGCCCGATGCACGTCAGCGTGAACTCGTGCAGACCCTGGTGCGCCACCTGCACGCCTACGCCCGCGAGGTGAAGCTGAGCCACGCCGAGTGGCGCGCGGCCATGGCATTCCTGCACCGTGTAGGGGACATCTCCAGTGCCGAACGCAGCGAGTTCTCGCTGCTGTCCGACGTTACCGGCCTGTCCAGCCTGGTGGACTTGCTGGGTTCGCACCCGCAGGCCACGCCCGGCAGCGTGCTCGGGCCCTTCCACACCGTGGGCTCGCCCTGGAAGGACAACCCTGCGAACCTGATTGGCGACAACGCGGGTGAACGCATCTTGCTTCGCGGGTGTGTCACGGGCGCTGAGGGGCAGCCCTTGAAAGAGGCGGTGCTGGATTTCTGGCAGAACGCCGCCAACGGCCTGTACTGGCAGCTGGACCCGGCCCAGCCGCGCGACAACCTGCGCTGCCAACTGCGCGTGGACGGGCGCGGGGCTTACGAGATCGCCACCATCCGCCCGGTGCCCTACCAGATCCCCACCGATGGCCCGGCCTGGGTGGACCTGGTGCAGCCCGCGGGTCGCGGCTCCTGGCGCCCGGCGCACTTCCACGTCATCGTGTCCGCACCCGGGCACCGCACGCTGGTGACAGAGCTCTTCGATGCCGAAGACCCTTACCTGGAGCGTGATGCGGTGTTTGGCGTGCGCGAGGCGCTGATCGGCCGGTACGCCGATGAGCAAGACCCGGTGGCCGCGCAGCGCCTGGGCCTGCCAGGGCCCGCGGTGCCGGTGATGCGCATGGACTTTCGGTTGGCGTCTGCCTGAGCGCGGGAGGGTCTGAGCCGGCCCTCAGTTCTTCAACGCAAACCCCGCCACCTGCTGGTAACTGCGCGAGATCGCGCGCAGCTCTTCTGCGCTGATCAGGTCGTCGATGTGGCCGAAGGGCTGGCCGCCGCTGAGTTCGTCGGCCTTCATGATGATGGCGTCGGGCGGCATGGTGCGGTTGGTCTGCACCACGCGCGCCGTGGCCGGCAGGCGCTGGTCTTCGTAGCGGCGCAGGGCTTGCGCTGCGGGCGTGCTGGCTGACACGGCCCCGGCCAGCTCGTCGGCCAGCGTGCGAGCGTCCAGCAGGGCCTGGGCGGAGCCGTTGGAGCCGCGCGGGTACATGGGGTGGGCGGCGTCACCCATCAGCGTCACCCGGCCCTGGCCCCAGAAGGGCAGGGGGTCGCGGTCCACCATGGGGTACTCGAAGATCGATTCCGCGTTGCGGATCAGCGCGGGTACATCCAGCCAATCAAAACGCCAGCGCTCGAAGGTCGGCAGAAAGTCCTCCAGCCGCCCGGGCTGGTTCCAGTCGTTCATGGCCGAGCCCTCGCGCCCGATCTCCGCCACCCAGTTGATGAGCTGGTTCCCCTGGCCGTCCACGTTGTCGACGATGGGGTAGATCACCATCTTGCCGGTGGCAATCGAGCCAATGCGCATGTAGCTGCGGCCACTCAGGATGGGCCGGTGCACGGTGGTGCCGCGCCAGGTGTTGATGCCGGCAAAGCACAGCCGGTCGGTGGGGTGGAGCTGGCGGCGCACGGCCGAGTGCACGCCGTCACAGGCCACGGCGATGTCGGCGCGCACCGGCCCGGGCGCCGCGTCGGCACCGGGCGGGGCGGCAAAGCGCACGGTCACGCCCTCGTCCTCAATCAGCACGCCTTCGCAGCGGTGGCCGGTACGCACGCGCTGCGGGCCCAGGCGCTGCAGCGCTGCGCGGTGCAGGATGCCGTGCAACTTGCCGCGGTGGATGCCGAACTCCGGGTGTTCATGGCCGGCGTGGCGGCCGCGGGGCTCGCGGTAGATGTACTGGCCCCAGCGGTTGTAGAAAACGCTCTCCTCGTTCTCGATGGCCACGGCGCGGATCTCGTCCAGCAGTCCCAGGGCCGTGAGCTCGCGCATGGCGTGAGGCAGCAGCGTGATGCCCACGCCCACTTCGCGCACCTCGCGCACGCCTTCGTACACCGTGCAGGCCAGGCCGCGCTGGTGCAGTGCCAGGGCAAAGGCCAGGCCGGCGATACCGCCGCCAATGATCGCGATCTCCATGGCTTGAGCCTCAGTCCGCGGTGATCTGGCGGGCCTTGATCAGTTGCGCCCAGCGAGTGGCATCGCGTTCCACCAGCTGGCCGAAGGCCTCGGGCGTGCTGGTGGCGGGGTCCATCCCCTGGGTGGAGAAGGCGCGCTTGGCGTCTTCACTGGCCAGGATCTGCTGGATCTCGCGGTTGAGCTGGGCCACCAGTGCGGGCGGCGTGCCCTTGGGCGCAAAGATGCCGTACCACATGTCCACGTTCACCTGCCCCACTCCGGCCTCGGCCAGGGTGGGCAGATCGGGCAGCAGCGGGTGGCGCTTGTCGCTGCCGATGCCCAGGGCCAGCAGCTTGCCCGCCTTCACGTGCGGCAGGGCCACGTGGATGGGCAGGAACATCGCCTCCACCTGGCCGCCCAGCAGGTCGGTCACGGCCGGGCCGGTGCCGCGGTAGGGGATGTGGGTGATGAAGGTGCCGGTGGTGTTTTTGAACAGCTCCATCGACAGGTGGTGCGGCGTGCCCACACCGGGCGAGGCGTAGTTCAGACGGCCAGGTTGCTTGCGGGCGGCGTCTA
>JBIKMY010000167.1:0-5259 GCA_044358945.1 Rubrivivax sp. | reverse complement strand
CCCAGGCGGTCGGTCATGTTGGAGGCGTCCTTGAAGCGCTGGTAGGCGCGGCCGGGCCACACCGCATCACCCGTGCGCACGGCCTCGCGCACCCGCATGGCCAGGGCCAGGTTGGCCAGGGCGCGACGGCCGCTCTGCTCGCCCGTTGGTGCATAGCCTTCCCGCACCTGGTGGGCCTCCCAGGCCCATTCCCAGTCCTGCGACATCTCTTGTGCCAGCTGGTCGAGCACGGCTTCGCGCACCGCGTTCACGCGTTCCGGATCGGCCTGGTCGATCTGCTCGAACAGCTCGCGCTCGCTGGGCAGGTTTAGCACCAGCTCCTTGAAGGCGGCGTCCAGCGCCGGGTCGCGCAGCACCTGGCGCAACGCCTGCACCAGCGCTGCGTCCAGCACGGGGGCGGGGGGCTGCACGTTCTGGACGACCCAGGAAGCGTGGGCCGCACGCACCCGTCGCATGATCAGGCGCTGGGCGGCCTCCCAGCGGTTGAAGGCGTCGGCATCGTGCGACAGCAGCACCTGCAGCGCTGCGTCGTCCAGGCCGTCTTCCAGCACCACCGGGGCACTGAAGCCGCGCAGCAGTGAGGGCACGGGCGCCGCGTCCAGGCCGCTCAGGCCGGTGAAGGTCCAGCGGTGCTCGGCGGTGTCCAGCACCAGGAGCGTCTCGAGGGCGCTGTCGGCCTGGCCCTGCAGCGTCAAGGGCAGGGCTCGGCCATCACGGGCCACCAGCCCCATGCGTACCGGCACCACGAAGGGCAGCTTCTCTGGCTGTCCTGGGGTGGCCGGGCAGCTCTGTGAAAGGGTCAGCGTGAAAGTGCCGGCAGTACCGTCCCAGGATGAACTGGCCCGCAGCCGCGGCGTGCCCGCCTGCGCGTACCAACGCTTGAAGGCCTCCAGCCGAGGCGCCAGCTCGCTGCCGGGGTTGGCGTCGGCGATGGCCTGCGCGAAGTCATCGCAGGTGACGGCCTGGCCGTCGTGGCGTTGGAAGTACAGGTCCATGCCGCGACGGAAGCCCTCCCGCCCTACCAGGGTGTGCATCATGCGCACCACCTCGGCACCCTTCTCGTAGACGGTGGAGGTGTAGAAGTTGTCGATGGCGGCGTAGCTGTCGGGGCGCACCGGGTGCGCCATGGGGCCGGCATCCTCGGGGAACTGCACCATGCGCAGGCCACGCACGTCCTCGATGCGCTTGACGGCGCGGGCCGAGGTGTCGCCGGCCATGTCCGTGCTGAATTCCTGGTCGCGGAAGACGGTCAGGCCCTCTTTCAGCGAGAGCTGGAACCAATCGCGGCAGGTGATGCGGTTGCCCGTCCAATTGTGGAAGTATTCGTGGCCCACCACGCTCTCGATGCCGGCGAAATCCACGTCGGTGGCAGTAGCGGCGCTGGCCAGCACGTACTTGGTGTTGAAGATGTTGAGGCCCTTGTTCTCCATGGCCCCCATGTTGAAGTCTTCCACCGCCACGACCATGAAGCGCTCCAGGTCCAGCGGCAGGCCGAAGCGCGCCTCGTCCCAGGCCACGGAGGCGATGAGCGAGTTCATGGCGTGCTCGGTCTTGCCCAGGTCGCCCCGGCGCACGTAGACCTGCAGCAGGTGCTCGGTGCCAGAGCGGCTGCGGATGCGCTGTTCGCGTGCCACCAGATCGGCCGCCACCAGCGCGAACAGGTAGCTGGGCTTGGGGAAGGGGTCGTGCCACTTGGCATAGTGGCGTCCACCGTCCAGCGGGCCTTGCGCCACCAAGTTGCCGTTGGACAGCAGGACTGGATACTTCTTGCGGTCTGCGCGCAACGTGACAGTAAAGACTGCCATCACATCCGGGCGGTCCATGAAGTAAGTGATGCGGCGAAAACCCTCGGCCTCGCATTGCGTGAAGAAGCCGCCGCCGCTGGTGTACAGGCCCGAGAGTTGTGTGTTCTTCTCGGGCGAACAGGTGTTGCGGATCTCCAGCGTGAAGGCTTCGGCCGCGGGGGGGTTGTCGATGACGAGAAAGCCCTCCTCGTGCCGGAATGAAACGCTCTGGCCGTCGGCCAGAACGCGCAGCAGGGTGAGGTCTTCGCCGTTCAGACGCAGGGCCTGGCCAGGCGCGGCGGCTGGGTCGCGCTCGATCTGCAGCTTGCTGGCGACGATGGTCTTGGTCGGTTCCAGGTCGAAGTTCAACTCCACCGAGCGGATCCGGAAGGGGGGCGGCGCATAGTCGGCTCGTTGCACGACCACGGGGGCGGCTCCATCACGCATGTTCATGTCTCCTGGGGCCCGCAGCGGGGCCGGTGTCTCGCGTTGTCGGTCTAGGCGGTGTGTGTGCCGGGGCGCTGCGGGGCGGGTAAGGCCCAGGCCTTACAGGCCCTGCTTCAGGCTGGCCTGGATGAAGGTGTCCAGGTCGCCGTCCAGCACCTTCTGGGTGTTGCTGATCTCGACGTTGGTCCGCAGGTCCTTGATGCGGCTCTGGTCCAGCACGTAAGAGCGTATCTGGTGGCCCCAACCCACGTCGGTCTTGGAGTCTTCCAGCTTCTGCTGGGCTTCCATCTGCTTGCGCATCTCGTGCTCGTACAGCCGGCTGCGCAGCATGGCCCAGGCCTCGTCGCGGTTGCGGTGCTGGGAACGGTCGTTCTGGCACTGCACCACGATGTTGGTGGGCAGGTGCGTGATGCGCACGGCGGAGTCGGTCTTGTTGATGTGCTGGCCGCCCGCGCCGCTGGCACGGAAGGTGTCGATGCGCACGTCGGCCGGATTGATCTCGATCTCGATGGAGTCGTCTACCTCGGGGTAAACGAACAGGCTGGCAAAGCTGGTGTGGCGCCCGCCGGAACTGTCGAAGGGGCTCTTGCGCACTAGACGGTGCACGCCTGTCTCGGTGCGCAGGTGGCCGAACGCGTAGTCGCCCTCCACCTTCAGCGTGGCGCTGCGGATCCCCGCCACGTCACCCTCTGTCTCTTCCATCACCTCGGCCTTGAAGCCCTTGCGCTCGCAGTACTTCAGGTACTGGCGCAAGAGCATCTGCGCCCAGTCGCAGGCTTCGGTGCCGCCCGCGCCAGCCTGGATGTCGATGAAGCAACTGCCGGGGTCGGCCGGGTTGTTGAACATGCGGCGGAACTCGAGTTGCTCCACCGTCTCGCGCAAGGTGCTGGCGTCGTCGCGGATGGCTACCAGGCCGTCGATGTCCGCGTCGGCCTTGGACATCTCATACAACTCGGCGTTGTCGTCGAGGTTGGACGTCAAGTGGTCGATGGTCTGCACCACCGTCTCCAGCGTCTTCTTCTCGCGGCCCAATTCCTGGGCTCGCTTGGGTTCGTTCCAGACCGCGGGGTTTTCCAGCGCGGCGTTGACTTCGTTCAGCCGCAGGGATTTGCGGTCGTAGTCAAAGATACCCCCGGAGCTGCTCGGTCCGCGCCTTGAGATCGGCAAGCAGCGAGCCGATGGCGTTGATGTCTTCGATGTCCATGTGCGTCATGTGATGGATTTTCTCACGCGGTCCTGCGCGCAGACCGCCAGGCGGGTCAATGAGAGAGAAAGTCCGACAACAGCGCGGCCAGGGCCTGGGGCTGGTCATGGTGCAGCATGTGGCCGCTGGGCGAGAGCGTGGCCTTGCGCACCTTCTTCACCACGGACAGCCTTTCGTGAAACTCTTCCTTGGTGTAATGGGTGCCCCACCAGGCCTTGACGTCGGTGCGGTCGCCTTCCACCCACAGCAGCGGGGCGGTGATCTGCTTCCAGCATTCCAGCGTCTCGTCCACCCGATACAGCACCGGATTGACCCGTTTGTGCGCCGGGTCGCCCAGGATCTGCCACCGCCCATCCGCGCCATGCTTCGCCCAGTGCCGGGCCAGCCAGGCCGCCTTGTCGGCGGTCAGCAGCGGGTCGTTGCCCAGCATCCGCGCGGCGACGTCCTGAACCGTGTCGTAGTCGCGGAGGGATTGCGGGGTCTTCAACTCGTCCAGCCAGCGGGTCAGCCGTGCCGGGGCCTGCTCGGGGCGGGTACGTGGCATGCCGAACCCCTCCAGGTTGATGAGGCGGCGGATCCGGTCAGGACGCACGCCGGCGTAGGCCATGACCACGTTGCCGCCCATGCTGTGGCCCAGCAGATCGATGGGGCCTTCAGGGCACAGGGCGTCCACCAGGGCATCCAGGTCCGCCAGGTAGTCGGGAAACCAGTAGGTGTCGACGTCGAGGTTGCTTTCGGTCAGGCCGAAACCTCGCCAGTCTGGCGCGATGATGAAGCGGTCGAATCCCTCATGGACATGCAGCGCGTCCACCAGGAACTGAAACGACGCCCCCACGTCCATCCATCCGTGCAGCAGCACCAGGGGTGGCCGGCCAGAGCGCACCAGCCGGGCGTCGCCCCATGTCTGCACGTGATAGTGCAGACCGCGCAGCCCGACGAAGTGCTGGTGCGGATGCCGTGTGGGGTGGTAGAGAGGTGGCAGTGAAGGTGCTTTGGCAGTCATCAACGCACTGTAGGACAAGGGACGAAGACAATGCCGGCATGAGCATCTCCCACACCTTGCGGCCTGCATCCCCGGACGACCTGCCCGCCGTGGTCGGCCTGATCCGCGAATTGGCTGAGTTCGAACATCTGGCGCATCTGGTGGTGGTGACGCCTGAGTCGCTGCACCCGCATCTCTTCGGTCCACGGCCGGCGGCTGAGGCCGTGGTGGCCGAGGTGCAGGGGCAGGTTGTGGCCTTCGCGCTCTTCTTCACCAACTTTTCCACCTTCCTGGGCCGGCCCGGGCTGTACCTGGAAGACCTGTACGTGCAGCCCGCGCACCGTGGCCGTGGTCTGGGCAAAGCACTGTTGCAGCACCTCGGGGCCCTGGCGGTGGAACGCGGCTGCGGTCGCTTCGAGTGGAGCGTGCTGGACTGGAACGAGAACGCGATCGCCTTCTACGAAAAGATGGGTGCCACCGTGATGCCGGATTGGCGCATCTGTCGCGTCACGGGCGAGGCGCTGGCGGTCTTCGGGCGGTCTGGCGAGACAGCCCCCTGAAACTTGCGGCTTCGGGACAGGCCAGTGAAGCCCGCGAACGAGCCGCCTCCTGTGGCCCGGGTGACCCGGCCCGAGGGGCCCGTCCGACGTGGCGTCGTGGTGGCTGGCGAAGCGCTGATCGATCTCATCGAACAGTCGGATGGCCGCCTGCTGCCGCACCTGGGAGGCTCGCCCTGGAATCTGGCCCGCGCGCTGGGTCGGCTGGGATGCCCGGTGCAATACCTGAACCCCTTGTCTACCGACGAATTCGGTGGCCAGTTGGCGGCTGCGCTGTCCGAAAGC
>JBIKMY010000165.1:0-5328 GCA_044358945.1 Rubrivivax sp. | reverse complement strand
GCTCACACGGGCGCTGATCGCCGCGCGCAGCGCCGGCCTGCCCGTGACCATCGGCCTGAACAAGGTGGACCTGCCTCAGGCGGCTCAAGCGCGCGCACGCTTGGCCCCCTACAGGGACATGGGCGAAGAGGTGATCGAGCTCTCACTCAAGGCCGAACCCGACGCCGCCGTTGCCCTGCTGACACCCCGGCTGGCCGGCCGCGCCACCCTGGTGCTCGGGCCCAGCGGCATGGGCAAGAGCACGCTCATCAACCTGCTGATACCGCAGGCCAGCGCCAGCGTGGGCGAGATCTCCACCGCACTCAACAGCGGACGCCACACCACCACCAGCACCACCTGGTACTGGCTGGGGGACCGGGCCGCAGGCACCGCGCTCATTGATTCCCCCGGGTTCCAGGAGTTCGGACTGCGCCACATCGCCGCGCCGGACCTGGCCCGCCTCATGCCCGACATCGCCCGCCATCTCGGGCATTGCCGCTTCTACAACTGCACCCACCGACAGGAACCCGGCTGCGGCGTGGTGCAGGCTGCACAGCAGGGGCTGATCACAGCCTCGCGCTGGAGGATTTACGGCGAGCTGTGGAGTGAGTTGGGGACTTGAAGTCCGACAAAGCGATCGGCAGTTTATTGCCCGCCCGGCTTCTGCAACGCATCAACCTGGTCGCAGAAGGTCTGGGCAGCGCGCAACAGCACCGGCACCCTGTGGTGGCCAGCCATCAGGCCCTCGGCCAGTTGCCCTGGGTCGTCCATATACTCGTGGATCATGCGATTGCGCAAGGCGGCGCATGGCAAGCCAATCGTCGGCGCTCTGCAGCAGTCCCAGTTTCTCGGCCCGGTCCAGGCTTTCCACGGCGCTGCGCACAGGCTCCGCCAGCTGGCGCAGCAAGGCAGGCAGCAGCTTGTCCGCCAGCGTGTCCTGCAGCCGCCCGAAGCGGGCGACGAAGGCGTCCATCCGTCTGCGCTAGGTACTCAGCTTCCCGGCGCACCACGCGAGCCAAGGCCCACAGTCGGTCCAGTTCTCCCGGCTCGGCCACCCTCACAGCGGCACCCCTTGCGAAAGCGCGATGCGGTGCACTGGCTGCAAAGGAGTGGACGGATCGACCAGCAACACATCCACCTTGCGGCCACCGAGAGCGCGCTCCAGGCGGGCACCCAGTCGAAGCTCCAGCTCCAAGCGGCCCGGCAAGAGGTGCTGGCTCTGCACCAGCAAGTCGACGTCACCACCGCGCTGGCTATCGTCGGTACGAGAACCAAACAGGAGGAAGCGCACCTCATCGCCCACGAGTTCATGGGCAGCCTGGCGGATGACGGACTGGTGCTGCAGCGAAAGACGCATGGTCGGCAAAGTATAGGCAGGCGACCAGGCATGGAGAATGCGCAGCCCTGACCAACATCAACATGCAGTCCACCCGTCAGACGCCCATCGTCGATCTCGCCGCCCTGCGCATCCAGTTGTATGCCTTGGGTGCGGGACCGAAGCACGAGGCTCATCTGCTGCGCAGCTGGGCGCAGGCGCTGCCTGTGGAACGGCCCCGCCGGCGGATGGAGACCTTTCTGCCCAAGGCGCTGCGCGAGGCCTGGCCCGGCATCGCGTCGGGCTTGGAAGGGCTGGCGCGGCTGAAGTCACGCCACCCCGCACCCGACGGCTCGGAGCGGCTGCTGGTGGCCCTGCACGATGGGCAGACGGTGGAGTCCGTGCTGCTGCCGCGGGGCGGGCTGTGCGTGTCCACCCAGGTGGGCTGCGCCGTGGGTTGCCGCTTCTGCATGACCGGAACGGAAGGTTTGATCCGCCAAGTGGGCGGCGCCGAGATCGTGGCACAGGTGGCGCTGGCGCGCTCCCTGCGGGCGGTGAACAAGGTGGTGTTCATGGGCATGGGTGAGCCCTCGCACAACCTGCAGGCGGTGCTGGAGGCCATCGAGCTGCTGGGTACGGCCGGGGGCATCGGCCACAAGAACCTGGTGTTCTCCACCGTGGGCGATGAGCGGGCCTTTGCGGCGCTGCCCCAGGGCCGGGTGAAGCCCGCGCTGGCACTGTCGCTGCACAGCACCAAGGCTGACCTGCGTGAGCACCTGCTGCCGCGCGCACCGCGCATCGCGCCGGCCGCGCTGGTGCAGGCTGCCGACGACTACGCCCACGCCAGTGGATACCCCGTGCAGGTGCAGTGGACGCTGCTGGCCGGCGTGAACGACGGTGACGACGAGGTGGCCGGCATCGTGGCGCTGCTGAAGGGCAGACGGATGATGATGAACCTCATTCTCTACAACGCCGTGGACGGCCTGCCGTTCCAGAGGCCGGCCATGGAGCGCGCCGCCGAGATGGCTCGGGCCCTGAACCGCGCCGGCGTGCTGACGCGGCTGCGCCATTCCGCGGGACAGGACGTGGAAGGCGGTTGCGGCCAGCTGCGGGCGCGAGACTCGGTCAAGCCCGTGCGACTGGTGCGGCCACCGGTGCCAGCTCAGCCCGCCACCGCCAGCTGACGCAGCAACCAGTCGCGCGTCTCGGCGGGGTCGATCACCTCGTCAATCTCCAGGTGGCTGGCCATGTTCAAGGCCTGGCCGCGCTCCACCGCCTCGGCCAGCAGGCGCTGGAACAGGGCTTCGCGCCGCGGGCCTTCCGGCTGGGCTTGCAGTTCCTTGCGAAAGCCCAGACGCACCGCCCCTTCCAGCCCCATGGGGCCGAACTCCGCACCCGGCCAGGCGCAGGTGGCGCGCGGGGCATGGAAGTGCCCGCCGGCCAGGGCCATGGCACCCAGGCCGAAGCCCCGGCGCAGCATCACGCTGAACAGCGGCACCTTCAGGCGCGCCGCCGCGATGAAGAGATCGCCGGCCCGGCGGACCAGGCCGGTTCGTTCGCTGTCCGGGCCCACCATGAAGCCCGGGGTGTCGACGAACGTGACGACCGGCCAAGCCCAGGCATCGGCCAGGCGCACGAAGCGCACCAGCTTGTCGCAGGCCGGGCCGTCCAGCGCCCCGCCCAGGTGGCGGCAGTCGCTGGCCACCAGGGACACGGGGCGCCCGCCCAGGCGAGCCACCGCCGTCACAACGCCCGGGCCGAAGCCCTGGCGCAATTCCAGCAGCGAGCCAGCATCACACACCGTCTGCAAGATGGGCCTCGGGTCGAAGGCGGTGTTGCGCTGCGCGGGCAAGGCGTCGCGCAGCAACGCGGGGTCACCGCCCGCCGCCGTGGTCGCACGCTCACCCACCCCTGCAGCGCTTGGAGCACCTCCAGCAACTCTCGAAACTCCAGCAACTCCACCACTTGTGGCACCAGACGCCCCCGCGACGAAGCCCAGCCACTGCCGGGCCACCGTGATGGCGGCCGCCTCGTCGGGCACCCGCACGTCCACCACGCCGTTGGTCCAGTGCACGTCCACCGGGCCCACGGCGTCAGGCTCCACGCGGCCAAGGCCGCCGCCTTCGATCATGGCCGGGCCACCCAGGCCGATGCTCGCGCCCTCGACCGCAATGACCACGTCGCAGCAGCCCAGCAGCGCCGCATTGCCTGCGAAGCACCTACCGGCAACGATGCCCACCAGCGGCACCTGGCCCGACAACGCAGCAAGCGAGGCGAAGGTGGTGCAGTCCAGGCCTGCCACGCCCGGCCAGTCCACATCGCCCGGCCTTCCGCCGCCACCTTCGGCAAACAGCACCAACGGCAGACGCGAGCGGCGCGCCACCTCCAGCAGGCGGTCGCTCTTGGCGTGGTTCCACACCCCTTGGGTGCCGGCCAGGACGGTGTAGTCGTAGGCCATGACGGCGCAGGGCCGCCCGTCCACGGTGCCCGTGCCAGTGATGAGGCCGTCGGCCGGGGTGTGGCGCTGCAGGTCGTCCTCAGAGCGACGGCTGCGCTGCGCCGCCACGGCGAAGGCGCCCATCTCGCTGAAGCTGCCGGCATCCAGCAGGTCCGCCACGTTTTCGCGGGCGCTGCGCAAGCCGCCGGCATGGCGCCGGGCCATGGCCTCGGGCCGGGCGGCGTCGTCCAGCAGCGCGCGGCGCGCGCGTAACCGTGCCAGGTCGGCGCGCAACGCAGGAGCCTGCTCTCGGGGCTCCTGCGCGGGCGCCGGCGACGCCGCTCCCCTTGCCTGGGCAGCAGGCCGCCAGGTCAGCAGCACAGCGCCCTCCTCCACCACCTCGCCCAGGCTGCACATCAGCTCCAGCACATCGGCATCGGTTTCGCAGGCCAGGGGCACCTCCATCTTCATGGACTCCAGCACCACGAGCGTCTGACCGGCGCGGCAAGCCTGCCCGGGCACCGCCTCGATGGCGACCACGGTGCCTCGCACGGGCGCACGCATGGCGCCCAACGCAGGCGATGCCCCCGAAGGTGCAAGTTGCGGCCCGGTGACGGTCATCTACAGGTCTCCGGGCGCCAGGGGCACGCCATCAAACGGTCTGTGCATCCGGGATCAAGCCCTTCTTGCGCAGCATGGGCTCCACCTGCGCCGCGCGGCCACGGAAGGCGGCAAACGCGGCACGCGGCTCCAGGCTGTTGCCGCTGCCGTAGATGAAGCGCTGCAAGGCCTGCGCCACCTGGAGGTCGAAAGGATCGCCCGCCTCGACGAAGGCGTCGAAGGCGTCGGCGTCCAGCACCTCGGCCCAGAGGTAGACGTAGTAACCCGCGGCGTAGCCCGAACCCGAGAACAGGTGCTGGAAGTGCACCAGCCGGTGGTTCAGGCCCACGCCGTGCGGCAGGCCCAGGCGCTCCAGTTCCTGCGCTTCGAAGGCGCACAGGTCCGCCGGCGGCTCCCCGTCGGTGAGCGAATGCACCGCCATGTCCACTAGGGCGCTGGCGGTGTAGCGCACGGTCTCGTAGCCCTGGTTGAAACGCCGGGCGCGCTGCAGGCGCTCCAGCAACTCATCCGGGATAGGCTCATCCGTCTGCCAATGCCGCGCGTGCTGCTTGAGCACCGCGGGCTCGCTGGTCCAGTGCTCGAACAGTTGCGAGGGCAGTTCCACAAAGTCGCGCAGCACCTGCGTGCCTGAGAGGCGCTCGTAGGTCACGTTGCTCAGCAGGCCATGCAGGCCATGGCCGAACTCATGGAACAGCGTGCGCACGTCGTCCATGGACAGCAGCGGGGGCGCCCCCGGCGCGCCCTTGGCGAAGTTGTTGTTGTTGAGGATGACGGGGATCTCGGCAACGCCCGGGTCCACCGCCAGCGAAGCGCCCGCATGTGACTGCAGGGCTACGCCCTGGGGCACGTTGCGGTTCTGCCAGCGCAGCGAGCTCATCCAGGCGCCGCTGCGCTTGCTGGGCCGCGCGAAGTTGTCCTGCAAAAAGATGCCGCAGACCTGCCCGGTGGCGTTGCGCACCTCGTAGGCATTGACGTC
>JBIKMY010000164.1:0-5346 GCA_044358945.1 Rubrivivax sp. | reverse complement strand
TGGCATTCGATAAAGACGCATTTCTGACGGCGATGGACAGCATGTCCGTCATGGAACTCAACGACCTGGTCAAGGCCATCGAAGAGAAGTTTGGCGTGTCCGCCGCCTCCATGGCCGCCCCGGCGGCTGGAGCTGGTGGCGCTGCAGCTGCTGTGGTTGAAGAGAAGACCGAGTTCACCGTCATGCTGAACGAAGTGGGCGCAAACAAGGTGTCGGTCATCAAGGTGGTGCGCGAAATCACCGGTCTGGGCCTGAAGGAAGCCAAGGATCTGGTTGACGGCGCTCCCAAGCCTGTCAAGGAAGGCATTTCCAAGGCTGACGCCGAAGCCGCCAAGAAGAAGCTGGAAGAAGCTGGCGCCAAGGTCGAGCTCAAGTAAGCCGATCTCATACCGGCCCACTTTACGGTGGGCCGGCGCTGCAGAGAGCAGCGCAAAGCCCGGACACCTGTCCCGGTTTTGCAGTGTTCTCTGATCCGACTGCGGGGAACAGGTTTGGTCGGGCTCTGGTGCAACGCCAGGGTTGTCCGCCAGCGGCAGGTAGTGGCCTGCCACCAAGCTATTGGACGCAATGTCCGAGCAGCCAGTCGCCGACTTTCGCTTTCCGTCACCGTCAGACGGAAGCAGTCGACACGGAGTGATTCATGGCGCAAGCATCCCCGAACTACAGCTACACCGAGCGCAAGCGTATCCGCAAGAGCTTCGGCAAGCGCGAGAGCGTTCTGCAGGTTCCTTACCTGTTGACGATGCAGAGCGAGTCCTATGTGGGCTTCCTGCAAAAGGACGTACCGTCCGCCCAGCGCAAGCCTGAAGGTTTGCAGGCGGCATTCCAGTCTGCCTTCCCCATCGTCTCGCACAACGGGTTCGTGGAGATGCGGTTCATCGAATACAACATGGCCAAGCCGGCCTTCGATGTGCGCGAGTGCCAGCAGCGTGGCCTGACCTTCGCATCGGCCGTGCGCGCCAAGCTGCAGATGATCATCTATGACCGCGAGTCGCACCCTGCCAAGGCGGTCAAGGAGATCAAGGAGCAGGAGGTCTACATGGGCGAGGTGCCCCTGATGACCGACTACGGCTCCTTCGTGATCAACGGCACAGAGCGTGTGATCGTCAGTCAGTTGCACCGCTCACCCGGCGTCTTCTTCGAACACGACAAGGGCAAGACCCACAGTTCGGGCAAGCTGCTGTTTTCGGCACGCATCATTCCCTACCGCGGCTCCTGGCTGGACTTCGAGTTCGACCCCAAGGACATCCTGTACTTCCGCGTCGACCGTCGGCGCAAGATGCCGGTCACCATCCTGCTCAAGGCCATCGGTCTGAAGCCCGAGGCCATCCTGGGCCACTTCTTCGTCAACGACAACTTCAAGTTGATGGAAGCCGGTGCACAGATGGAGCTGGTGCCCGAGCGTCTGCGCGGCGAAGTCGCACGCTTTGACATCACCGACAAGACGGGTGCGGTGGTGGTCGAGAAGGACAAGCGCATCACCGTGCGCCACCTGCGCCAGTTGGAGCAGACCGGCACGAGCATGATCTCGGTGCCCGAGGACTTCCTCATCGGCCGCGTCGTGGCGCGCAACATGGTCGATCCGGACACGGGCGAGATCGTGGCCAAGGCCAACGACGAGTTGACCGAGACCCTGCTGAAGAAGCTGCGCAGCGCCGGCATCCAGGACCTGGCCTGCCTGTTCACGAACGAGCTGAATCAGGGTGCCTACATCAGCCAGACCCTGGCCATCGACGAGACGGCCGACCAGTTGGCCGCCCGCGTGGCCATCTACCGCATGATGCGCCCTGGCGAGCCGCCGACGGAAGACGCGGTGGAGGCCCTGTTCAACCGCCTGTTCTACAACGCCGACACGTACGACCTGTCGCGCGTGGGCCGCATGAAGTTCAACGCCCGCGTGGGTCGCGAGGCGCCCGAGGGCCCGATGACGCTGTCCAACGAGGACATCCTGGACGTCGTCAAGATCCTGGTGGATCTGCGCAATGGCAACGGCGACGTGGACGACATCGACCACCTGGGCAACCGCCGTGTACGTTGCGTGGGTGAGCTGGCCGAGAACCAGTACCGCTCGGGCCTGGCCCGTATCGAGAAGGCGGTCAAGGAGCGTCTGGGTCAGGCCGAGACCGAGGCCCTGATGCCGCACGACCTGATCAACTCCAAGCCGATCTCCGCGGCGCTCAAGGAGTTCTTCGGTGCGTCCCAGCTGTCGCAGTTCATGGACCAGACCAACCCTCTGTCCGAGATCACGCACAAGCGGCGCGTCTCGGCCCTGGGCCCGGGCGGCCTGACCCGCGAGCGCGCCGGCTTCGAGGTGCGTGACGTGCACCCCACGCACTACGGGCGCGTGTGCCCGATCGAGACGCCGGAAGGCCCGAACATCGGCCTGATTAACTCGCTGGCGCTGTTCGCGCAGCTCAACGAGTACGGCTTCCTCGAGACCCCCTACCGTCGCGTGGTCGAGGGAACGGTGACCGACCAGATCGACTACCTGTCGGCCATCGAGGAAGGAAAGTACGTCATCGCCCAGGCCAATGCCTCGCTGGACGGCGCGGGCAAGCTGGTGGACGAACTGGTCAGCGCGCGAGAGAAGGGCGAGTCGGTGCTGGTCTCCCCCGAGCGCGTGCAATACATGGACGTGGCCCCGGCGCAGATCGTCTCGGTGGCCGCCTCGCTGGTGCCTTTCCTGGAGCACGACGACGCGAACCGCGCGCTCATGGGCGCCAACATGCAGCGCCAGGCGGTGCCGACGCTGCGTCCGGAAAAGGCCTTCGTTGGTACGGGCGTGGAGCGCGTGGCGGCGGTCGACTCCGGCACGGTGGTCACGGCCCGTCGCGGCGGCGTGGTGGACTACGTCGACACCAACCGCATCGTGATCCGCGTCAACGACGCCGAGACGGTGGCCGGTGAAGTGGGCGTGGACATCTACAACCTCATCAAGTACCAGCGCAGCAACCAGAACACCAACATCCACCAGCGTCCGATCGTCAAGCGTGGCGACCGCGTGGCTGCGCGCGATGTGGTGGCCGACGGCGCATCGACGGATCTGGGCGAACTGGCCCTGGGCCAGAACATGCTCGTGGCCTTCATGCCCTGGAACGGCTACAACTTCGAGGACTCCATCCTCATCTCTGAACGCGTGGTGGCCGACGACCGCTACACCTCGATTCACATCGAGGAACTGGTGGTCATGGCCCGCGATACCAAGCTGGGCTCCGAAGAAATCACGCGTGACATTCCCAACCTGTCCGAGCAGCAGCTGGCTCGCCTGGACGAGTCGGGCATCGTCTACATCGGCGCCGAGGTCAACCCCGGCGACGTGCTGGTGGGCAAGGTCACGCCCAAGGGCGAGACCACGCTGACCCCCGAGGAAAAGCTGCTTCGCGCCATCTTCGGCGAGAAGGCGTCCGACGTGAAGGACACCTCGCTGCGCGTGGACCAGGGCACCAACGGCACCGTGATCGACGTGCAGGTGTTCACCCGCGAGGGCATCCAGCGCGACAAGCGTGCACAGCAGATCATCGATGACGAACTCAAGCGCTTCCGCCTGGACCTGAACGACCAGCTGCGCATCGTCGAGGCCGACGCCTTCGACCGTATCGAGAAGCTGCTGGTGGGCAAGGTGGCCAATGGTGGCCCGCAGAAGATAGCCAAGGGCACGACCATTGACAAGGCCTATCTGGCCGGCGTCGAGCGCTATCACTGGTTCGATGTGCGTCCGGCCGACGAGGACGTGGCCAACCAGCTCGAGAGCATCAAGAACTCGCTCGAGCAGACGCGCCACAGCTTTGACCTGGCCTTCGAGGAAAAGCGCAAGAAGCTGACGCAGGGCGACGAGCTGCCCGCGGGCGTGCTGAAGATGGTCAAGGTCTACCTCGCCGTCAAGCGCCGCCTGCAGCCCGGCGACAAGATGGCCGGCCGTCACGGGAACAAGGGCGTGGTCTCCAAGATCGTGCCGGTCGAGGACATGCCCTACATGGCCGATGGCACGCCGATGGACATCGTGCTCAACCCGCTGGGCGTACCCTCGCGGATGAACGTGGGCCAGGTGCTGGAAGTGCACCTGGGCTGGGCCGGCAAGGGTATCGGCCAGCGCATCGGCACCATGCTGCAGGCGCAGAGCAAGGTGGCGGAGCTGCGGAAGTTCCTGGACGCGCTGTACAACCAGTCCGGGGGCAAGACCGAGCGTCTGGAGCACCTCAGCGATGACAACATCCTGGAGATGTCGCAGAACCTGGCCAAGGGTGTTCCTTTCGCCACGCCCGTGTTCGATGGCGCCTCGGAGGAAGAGATCCGCGCCATGCTGAAGCTGGCGTATCCGGAGGACATCGCCAAGGCCAAGGGGCTGACCGCCACCCGCACCCAGGCCACGCTGCATGACGGCCGAACTGGTGATGCTTTCGAGCGCCCTGTGACGGTGGGTTACATGCACGTGCTGAAGCTGCACCACCTGGTGGACGACAAGATGCACGCCCGCTCCACCGGACCGTACAGCCTGGTCACGCAGCAGCCGCTGGGCGGCAAGGCGCAGTTCGGCGGCCAGCGCTTCGGCGAAATGGAGGTCTGGGCCCTGGAGGCCTACGGCGCCAGCTACGTGCTGCAGGAAATGCTCACCGTCAAGTCCGACGACGTCAACGGCCGCACCAAGGTCTACGAGAACATCGTCAAGGGCGAGCACGCCATCGAAGCCGGCATGCCGGAGTCGTTCAACGTGTTGGTCAAGGAAATCCGCTCGCTCGGTATCGACATCGAGCTTGAGCGCAACTAACGGACGAAAGGGATATCGCCATGAAAGGCTTGCTCGATCTCTTCAAGCAATTCACTCCCGATGAGCATTTCGATGCCATCAAGATCGGCCTTGCGAGTCCGGAGAAGATCCGCTCGTGGTCGTTCGGCGAGGTGAAGAAGCCCGAGACCATCAACTACCGCACGTTCAAGCCCGAGCGTGACGGCCTGTTCTGCGCCAAGATCTTCGGCCCGATCAAGGACTACGAGTGCCTGTGCGGCAAGTACAAGCGCCTGAAGCACCGCGGCGTGATCTGCGAGAAGTGCGGCGTGGAGGTCACGCAGACCAAGGTGCGCCGTGACCGCATGGGTCACATCGACCTGGCCGCGCCCTGTGCCCACATCTGGTTCCTCAAGAGCCTGCCGTCACGGCTGGGCCTGGTGCTGGACATGACGCTGCGCGACATCGAGCGCGTGCTGTACTTCGAAGCCTACGTCGTGGTCGACCCGGGCATGACGCCGCTGAAGAAGTTCGCGATCATGACCGAGGACGACTTCGAGGCCAAGGTCGTCGAGTACGGTGACGAGTTCACCGCGCTCATGGGCGCCGAGGGCGTGAAGAAG
>JBIKMY010000008.1:0-19043 GCA_044358945.1 Rubrivivax sp. | reverse complement strand
TTTGCAGCGCTCTTGCGAACAGTGGCCAGCCGAGATCGATCATGATGATCGACAGCGGGATGGTGAAGATGACGATGCCGATCGCGTCTATCCAGGCGTTGGTGCGCTTGGACAGACGCGAGGAGATGAAATCGATGCGCACATGGGCGTTCTTCAACATCACGTAACCCACGCCCAGCATGAAGACGGCCGCGAAGATGTACCACTGGATCTCCAGAAAGGCGTTCGAGCCGATGTTGAACGCCTTGCGCACGATGGCATTGCCCGCGCTGATCAGAACGGCTGCCAACACCAGCCACATGGTCAACCTGCCGACACGTTCATTGACCCGGTCGATCAGGCCTGACAACTTCAGAAGGGGAGTCACGTCATCTCCTTGTAGCGCGGCGCGCCGCCGCGTAGTCTCGCACCGATAGGGTCAGGCTTGTTGGGCCAGGGCGTACAACCTGGCCGAACGCGCCCCTGACCGGCAGAACATCAGCACGGGCCGCGGCAACTCCTGCAGGAGCTGGGCCATTTGCGCCGCCTCTTCAGGCGACTGGTATCCGCCTGCCACCGGCAGGAATCGGTACGCTAACCCGGCGGCCTGTGCGGCAGCGCCGATGTCCGCACTGGTCGGTTGGTCGGGGCCGCCCTCGAAGTCGGGGCGGTTGTTCACCACGCTCTTGAAGCCCATGTGTGCGGCTTCAGCCATGGCCTCGGGGGTCAACTGAGGTGCAACGCACACATCGGCGGCGATGGCTTGCACAGGAAGCGATGAGTTCACGGTGTTCTCCGGTAAGGCGCTGCAGTGGCCCGGCTGGCGTCAGCGCGCCAGGGCCTGCTTCACTGCGGCCGATACGAGGCCCATGTCGGCGTTGCCCGCCAGACGAGCCTTTGCCGCGGCCATCACCCGGCCCATGTCGCCGGGGCCAGCGGCGCCAAGCTCAGCCACCAGGGCTTTCACAGCGTCCTGGATTTCCTGGGCCGACAGCCGTTGCGGCAGGTAGGCCTCGAGCACACGTACTTCGGCCGATTCCTTGTCCACCAGGTCTGTTCGTCCGGCCTGCGTGAAGGCGGCGATGGAGTCCTTGCGCTGTTTGATCAGCTTGTCGACGATGCCGATCACGGCCGTGTCGTCCAGCACGATGCGCTCATCCACCTCGCGCTGCTTGCAGGCGGCCATCAGCATGCGGATGGTGGACAGCCGGTCCGCCTCCCTGGCACGCATGGCGGACTTCATATCCTCAATGATTCGATCTTTCAGGCTCATGGGGCAGGCCGGTGTCTTGCGGTGCGGTTCAAACAACAAAGCCCGCCACGGGTGACCGCGCGGGCTCTTGCATCAGGTCAGGGAAGCCTGACGCGCAGGGTCAGTACAACTTCTTGGGCAGCTGCATGCTGCGTACGCGCTTGAAGTGGCGCTTCACTGCGGCAGACTTCTTGCGCTTGCGCTCGGCGGTGGGCTTCTCGTAGAACTCGCGAGCGCGCAGGTCGGTCAGCAGGCCGAGCTTCTCGATGGTGCGCTTGAAACGGCGCAAGGCTACATCGAACGGCTCGTTTTCTTTGACGCGAATGGTGGTCATGTCGGGTGGGTTGGTGTCGGACGAAAGCGCACATTATAGCCAGCAGCCAGCCGCTTCCTTCCATTCCGGAAACTGCTCTTTCGCGCTGAGGCGGAAATCTGAGGTGTCAGCGCCACAGCCAAGGTGTCCGATGTGACCCGCAGACCGCATTCCTGAACCCTCAGGGAAGTTCAGGTGGGCGAGGTCAGCGCGGCTTCGGGTTCATCTGACGCGAGATGATCACGCCCGCCGCGCAATGTTCCAAGCCCTGGCTCAATGAGCATCGGTTCAAGGAAATATAGAGCCCACGAAATCACACCGGACCCATCGATTCTATGGCTGCAGCCCGGCCGCGGCAGCGCGTGCCGTCAAATCAAATGTCCGTCGTTCAGCGCAGCGTCCAGCCGTGAGATCAAGGGGCCCAGGCCCAGGTCTGCATCGGCGGCTGGGGTGGGTTGCGCGGCGCTCGATTCAGGGGCCTGTCCGGCAGCCACATCTCTTTCAGAGGCATTTGCTCGTTCGCCCCGCTCGGCCAGCTGATAAGCCAGATTCAGGGCGGCCAGCACGGCAATGCGGTCCCGGGCCTTGATCTTGCCAGCGTCGCGGATGGCGCTCATCTCGCGGTCCACAGCGGCCACGGCTGCGCCCAGGCGGGCCTCGCCGCCTTCCGGGCAACCCAGGATGTAGCCCTGGCCCAGGATGGTCACCTCAACCTGCTTCATGGAGGGGCCCCCGCGGAGGGGTCTGTAGTCAGTTCGCTGGCTGACGCCGCGCCCGCCGTTTGCTGAGGCAGCTTGTCGATGAGATGGTCGATACGCGTGCGCGCCGCGCTCAGTCTGGACTTGAGGTTGTCGCGTTCAGCGCTCAGGTTCTGCACCTGTTGTAGCAACAGCGCGTTCGTCCGCTGCAGTTCCTCGTGGCGCAGCAGCAGCCGTTCGACCCGTTCTGCAAGTTGCTGTAGCTGTGACATGACGCGATGCGTAAGGTTCCAGATTGTAGGGGCGGGCCTCGCCGCTCACCGGCCGGAAATGGAGCGGCTGCGTCCCGGCGCGGCGTCACACCAGCGGCTCACGCTGCATCGCTGGCAGTCCGGGTTCCGGGCCTTGCATACGTAGCGGCCATGCAGGATCAGCCAATGGTGAGCGTCCACGCGATAGGCCGGCGGTACGCGGCTGAGCAACTGGAGCTCCACCGCCAGCGGTGTGGGCCCCACCGCCAGCCCGGTGCGATTGCCCACGCGAAAGATGTGGGTGTCCACGGCCATGGTCTCTTCACCAAAGGCGCAGTTCAGCACCACGTTGGCGGTCTTGCGGCCCACGCCCGGCAGTTGCTCCAGCGCCTCGCGCGAGCGCGGTACCTGCCCCTGGTGTCTGTCAAGCAGGATCTGGCAGGTCTGGTGCAGGTTCCGCGCCTTCGTGTGGTAAAGCCCGATGGTGCGGACGTGCGCCTCGATCCCCGCAACCCCCAGCGCCACCATGGCGCGGGGCGTGGGGGCGGCGGCAAACAACCCCCTGCAGGCCTTGTTGACACTGACATCCGTGGCCTGCGCTGACAGCAGCACGGCCGCCAGCAGCTCGAACACGCTGGTGTACTCCAGTTCGGTTCGGGGGTTGGGGTTCGCCGCCTTGAGGGTGGCGAAAAAGGGTTCGATATCTGCGAGTTTCATGACGATTCAGGCCGGCTTGCGCGCGCGTGCCCGCGCCAGTGCTGCTTCGATGACCGAGCGCTTGCGCTCCAGCGCCTCGGGGTCTGTGAGGGTGCTGGCTGCGGCCAGGTCGGCCAACTTGGCAGCCGCCTTGGCGGCCAGGCGCGCCTCCTGCGCCTGGCGCTCCGCGGCCAGTCGTTGCTGTCGGTGGCGATAGCGTTGCCGGGCTTCGTCAGCCTGCTGCGGGCTCCAGGCCGCCCAGCCGGTGGCATCGCTGCCAGTGGGCTCCATCGAGATGCAGTCCACCGGGCAGGCGGGCAGGCACAGTTCACAGCCCGTGCACCAGGCCTCGATCACGGTGTGCATGCGCTTGGACGCGCCGACGATGCAATCCACCGGGCAGGCCTTGATGCACAAGGTACATCCGATGCACCAGTCTTCGTCGATCACGGCAGTGCGGCGGGTGGTTTCCACCCCATGGGCTGGGTCCAGGGGTACGACGGGTCGCCCGGTCAAGTCGGCCAGGCGGCGAACCCCCTCGGCGCCCCCGGGGGGGCATTGGCCAATGCCCGCTTGCGAGGCGGCAATCGCCCGCGCATAGCTGCTGCAGTCCGGGTAGCCGCAGCGGGTGCACTGCGTCTGCGGCAATGCGGCGTCGATCCGTGCAGCCAGGGCCTCGTCCACAGGCCGATGTCCTGCCTACAGGGTCTCGTTTTGAAAGGGCTGCCGGGTTCGGTCAGGCCTTGCGCGACCGCGAACGGCCGGCACGTGCGGGGACTGCGGCGCTTTCCGGGGCCACAGACCGATCCGCCGCATGGCTCTTGATGAACTCGCACACCCGCGGGTACACCAGTTGGCGCCAGCGGCGCCCGGAAAAGATGCCGTAATGACCGGCGCCCGGCACGTCGTAATGGAAACGCCGATCTTCGGGAACGCCCACGCACAGGTCATGCGCGGCCCGGGTCTGGCCGGCGCCGGAGATGTCGTCGAGTTCGCCTTCGACCGTCAACAAGGCGGTATTGCGGATGTCCTGCGGCCGCACCAGCTGGCCCCGTACTTCCCAGGTGCCATTGACGAGGGCGAAGTCCTGGAACACGGTCTTGATGGTGTCCAGGTAGTACTCGGCCGGCATGTCCAGCACGGCGTTGTACTCGTCATAGAACTGACGGTGCGAATCTGCGCTGTCCTCGTCGCCGCGGATCAAGTCCAGGAAATAGTCGTAGTGCGAGGTCAGGTGGCGGTCGGGGTTCATGGCCACGAAGCCCGTGTGCTGCAGGAAGCCCGGGTAGACGCGCCGACCTGCGCCAGGATAGTTCAGCGGCACGCGGTAGATCACGTTGTGCTCGAACCAGTCGTGGCTCTTGTTGATGGCCAGGTTGTTCACCGCGGTGGGAGAACGCCGGGCGTCGATCGGACCACCCATCATCGTCATGGTGCGCGGCGTGGGCTCTCCGGCAGAGGCCATCAGCGACACCGCCGCAAGCACCGGCACCGTCGGCTGGCACACCGAGATGACGTTCACGTCCGGCCCGATGAGGCGGATGAAGTCCTGCACGTAGGCCACATAGTCGTCCAGGTGGAACGGGCCGTCATCCAGCGGCACCATGCGGGCGTCGGTCCAGTCGGTGATGAAGACCTTGTGGTCCTGCAGCAGGCTCTTGACTGTGTCACGCAGAAGGGTGGAGTGGTGACCCGACAGGGGGGCCACCACCAGCACCGTTGGTTGCTCCTTCATCTGCGCCAGGGCCTGCGGGTTGTCGGTGAAGCGTTTGAATCGCAGCAGGCGACAGAAAGGCCGGTTCTGGATCACCTGCTCCTGAACGGCCACCTCCACGCCCTTCACGCTGACGCTGGCAATACCGAACCCCGGTTTTTCATACTCCTTGGCCAGGCGGTGCACCAGATCCAGGCCCGCCGCCACGCGCTGGGCCATGGGCGTGTGGGTGAAGGGGGACAGGGGGTGCGAGTAGAGCTTGGCTGAAGCGCTCGCGAATTCAGCGAAGGGCGCCATCATGGCGCGCTGGGTTTCGTAGAGTTGGTAGAGCATGCCGTGGTCCCTTGAAAAGCGCGTGACACGCTGATGCGTCAAGTCGGATTGACTTTACTCAACACTTTGCCACGAAACCGTGCTGCGGTGCAGCAATTTCGTGAGCGAATGTAGGGTGCCTACCTGCCCCTGGCCTTACGGACGAGACTTTCGCCTCCGGGCCGGCAACTGCTGGCCCGTGAGACGGACGTGCCTACATCACTGCGGAGATGGCCTTGATCACCGTGTCCAGGTTGCCGCGGTTCAGGGCTGCCACGCAGATGCGGCCGGAGTCAACGCCGTACACGCCGAACTCTTCGCGCAGCCGCTGCATCTGCGCTTTGCTCAGCCCCGAGTAGCTGAACATCCCCTTCTGGCGGGTGATGAACCCCACGTCCAGCGGCACACTGGCAGCAGCCAGGCCGTCGGCCAGCGCTTGACGCATGTCCCGGATGCGCTGTCTCATGCCGGCCAACTCGTCTTCCCACTGCTGGCGCAGCGCCGGGGTGGTGAGCACGGTCGTGATGGTCTGGGCGCCGTGCGTAGGGGGGGTGGAATAGTTGGTCCGCACGACGATCTTCAGCTGGGACAACACCTTGCCTGCTTCGTCGGCACTGCCGCACACCACACTGAGCGCGCCCACGCGCTCGCCGTAAAGCGAAAAGCTCTTGGAAAACGAGGTGGCGACCAGGAAGTCGACGCCCGCCGCCAGAAAGTCGGCGATGACGCGGCCATCCTCCGCGATGCCGTCGCCGAAGCCCTGGTAGGCCATGTCCAGGAAGGCGACCAGCCCGCGGTCCTTCACAGCCTGGACGACCTTCGTCCACTGCTCAGGGCTGAGGTCGCAGCCGGTCGGGTTGTGGCAGCAGGCGTGCAGGACCACCACGGTGCCGGCGGCAGTGGCGTTCAGACAGGCCAGCAGGTCTTCGAACCGCACGCCCCGGGTGGCGGCGTCGTAATAGGGGTAGGTGCCCACCTGGAAGCCGGCTTGCGCGAACAGCGCCCGGTGGTTTTCCCAACTCGGGTCGCTGATCAGGACCTGGGCCGTCGGGTTCAGCTTCTTGAGGAAGTCCGCCCCGATCTTCAGGCCGCCCGTGCCGCCCAGGGCCTGAACCGTGGCCACTCTTCCTGAGGTGACGACGCCGGATTCGGCGCCAAACACCAGGCCTTGGACAGCCTTGTCATACGCGGCGATTCCGTCGATGGGCAGATAGCCCCGGGGCTTTCCCGCGGCCACCAACTGCTGCTCGGCTTGTGCCACGCATTTCAGCAGCGGCAACTTACCGTTTTCGTCGAAATAGACCCCGACCCCCAGGTTCACCTTGCCAACGCGGTTGTCTGCAGCGAATTGTTCGTTCAGGCCCAGGATGGGGTCGCGAGGGGCCATTTCGACGGCGTCGAACAAGGACATGGGTGTCTTTCTCAGAGGTGGGTGCGGGGGTGAATGGGGCTCGGGCGCCGATTGCCGCTGCGGCTGCAGCGATGTTGCGCTACGCTGAGCGGTTGACCCGCGGGTTTGCAGCGGGTGCATTTTTTGACGCAAGCGGAATTCTAGGATCTCCATGTCTGCCTCCATGCCCGGCGCTGGCCTGCCCCTCCCGACAGCTTTCGGTGCGGCCGCGCCCGAAGTCGAACCCCAACCCGGAGAGTTCGTGTCGTTTCCTGACTCGCCTTTCCAGCTGTTCCAGCCTTATCCGCCCGCTGGCGATCAACCTGCGGCGATTGCAAAACTGGTGGAAGGGGTGGAGGAGGGCCTGAGCTACCAGACCCTGCTGGGCGTCACCGGATCAGGCAAGACCTTCACGATGGCCAACGTCATCGCCCGCCTGGGGCGCCCGGCCATCGTGTTTGCGCCCAACAAGACGCTGGCGGCACAGCTGTACAGCGAGTTCCGCGAGTTCTTCCCTAAGAACGCGGTGGAGTATTTCGTCAGCTACTACGACTACTACCAACCCGAGGCCTATGTCCCGCAGCGGGACCTGTTCATCGAGAAGGACAGCTCCATCAACGAGCACATCGAGCAGATGCGCCTGTCCGCCACCAAGAGCCTGCTGGAGCGACGTGATGTGGTGATCGTGGCCTCGGTCAGCGCCATCTACGGCATCGGCAGCCCGTCGGACTACCACCAGATGGTGATGACTCTGCGCGTGGGTGACCGCCTCGGCCAGCGCGACGCCATCGCCCACCTGATCCGCATGCAGTACACCCGCAACGAGACCGATTTCTCGCGCGGCACCTTCCGCGTGCGGGGTGACACCATCGACGTCTTCCCTGCCGAGCACAGCGAACTGGCCATCCGCATCGAGTTATTCGACGACGAGGTCGAGTCTCTGCAGCTCTTTGATCCCCTCACCGGTCGCATCCGCCAAAAAATCCCACGCTTCACCGTCTACCCCGGCAGCCACTACGTCACCCCTCGGGACCGGGTGCTCAGTGCGATTGATTCGATCAAGCAGGAACTGCGGGAGCGCCTGGACGAACTGGTCAAGGCCGGCAAACTGGTGGAGGCTCAGCGCCTGGAGCAGCGCACCCGATTCGACCTGGAGATGCTGCAGGAGGTGGGGCATTGCAAGGGCATCGAGAACTACACCCGGCACCTTTCCGGTGCCCGGCCTGGGGATCCGCCCCCGACGCTGGTGGACTATCTGCCGCGTGACGCACTGATGTTTCTGGACGAAAGCCATGTGCTGATCGGCCAGTTCGGCGGCATGTTCAACGGCGACCGCGCCCGCAAGACCACCCTGGTGGAGTACGGCTTTCGTCTGCCCAGCGCGCTGGACAACCGCCCGCTGAAGTTCGAGGAGTTCGAGGCCAAGATGCGCCAGACCGTCTTCGTGTCGGCCACGCCCGCCGCCTATGAGGAAGCGCATGCCGGCCAGGTGGTGGAGCAATTGGTGCGGCCCACAGGACTGGTGGACCCGGTGGTAGAGGTGCGCCCGGCGATCCACCAGGTGGATGACGTCCTGCAGGAGATCCGCGACCGGGTAGAGGTGCAGGAGCGGGTGCTCATCACCACGCTGACCAAGCGCATGGCGGAGCAGCTGACCGACTACCTGACCGAGAATGGTGTCAAGGTTCGATACCTGCACAGCGACGTGGACACCGTCGAGCGTGTGGAGATCATTCGCGACCTGCGCCTGGGTGCCTTCGACGTGCTGGTGGGCATCAACCTGCTGCGCGAGGGCCTGGACATTCCCGAGGTCTCGCTGGTGGCCATCCTCGACGCGGACAAGGAGGGCTTTCTTCGCGCCGAGCGCAGCCTCATCCAGACCATCGGACGGGCTGCGCGCAATGTCAACGGCAAGGCCATCCTGTACGCGGACAAGATCACCGACTCCATGCGCAAGGCCATTGGCGAGACCGAGCGCCGGCGCGAGAGGCAAATGGCCCACAACCTGGCCCAGGGCATCGTCCCCCGAAGCGTGCGCAAGCAGGTGCGAGACCTGATCGACGGCGTGGTGGCTGAGAAGTCCGGGCGGGATGACCTGAAGGCCGCACAGGCGGCGGCCGAAGTGGAGGCCTTGAGCGAGAAGGACCTCGGCAAACGCATCAAGCTGTTGGAGCGCCAGATGCTTGAGCACGCACGCCAGCTCGAGTTCGAGAAAGCGGCGCGGTTGCGAGACCAACTCGCCTTGCTGAGGGAGCAGGCCTTCGGGGCTACCAAGGGCGACGCCAACGTCGTGCCGCTGCCGCTGCGTTGAGGCCGCGTGTACTCTTGTCCTGGACAAAACTGGGGATTTGGACCTAACCCCAGCAAAACGCTCGACTTCTGCTAAAGTTGAGCGTTCCAGTAGGAATCGAACCGCAAGCGCCAAGCGCTCCATCTCGGTTCCTTGCTGGAAACCAAGTGTTCAAGGCATCTCTTCATCTTCATATCGCCGCCAGGCGGACAGGAGTTCACCAATGCGTCTGACCACCAAGGGCCGGTTTGCGGTCACCGCGATGATCGACCTCGCATTGCGCTCTCACAACGGGCCGGTCGCACTGGCCGCCATCAGCCAGCGGCAGCAGATTTCCCTGTCGTATCTGGAGCAGTTGTTCGGCAAGTTGCGCCGCCATGAACTGGTGGAAAGCACCCGCGGCCCCGGTGGCGGCTACTCCTTGGGGCGCAGCATGGCCGACATCACGGTGGCCGACATCATCGTGGCCGTGGACGAGCCCATCGATGCCACGGGCTGCGGTGGCAAGGAGCATTGCATGGGCGAGGACACCGGCAAGTGCATGACGCACGACCTGTGGTCCAGCCTCAACACCAAGATGATCGAGTTCCTCGACTCCATCAGCCTGAAGAAGCTGGTGGACGAGCAACTCGCCAAGGGCATCTCCATCGAAGAGGCGCCGGTCAAGCGCGCGATCTCGTCACAACCCGTGGTCAAGCCCATCAAGGTGACGGCACCCAATTCCGTGTTCGCACTGGGCAACGCCTTCATGAAGTGATCCTGCGCCACGCCGGCGATACGCGGCATGGCGATCTTGCTTTCCTGAAAACCATTCGTCGAACATGACTCCCCATTTCCCGATCTACATGGACTACGGCGCCACCACGCCTGTGGACCCGCGCGTTGTCGATGCCATGGTGCCCTGGTTGCGCGAGCACTTCGGCAACCCCGCTTCCCGCAGCCACGCCTGGGGCTGGGAGGCTGAAGAAGCGGTGGAGAAGTCACGGGAGGATGTGGCCGCCCTGATCCACGCTGACCCCAGGGAGATCGTGTGGACTTCCGGGGCCACTGAGAGCAACAACCTGGCGATCAAGGGCGCGGCCCATTTCTACGCTTCCCGCGGCAAGCACCTCATCACGGTGAAAACGGAGCACAAGGCCGTGCTCGATACCATGCGCGAGCTGGAGCGACAGGGGTTCGAGGTGACCTACCTGGACGTTCAGGAAGACGGCCTGCTGGACCTTGACCGTTTCCGTGATGCATTGCGGCCCGACACCATACTGGTGTCGATCATGCTCGTGAACAACGAGATCGGCGTCATCCAGGACATTCCCGCCATCGGCGCAATGTGCCGGGAGCGCGGAATCATCCTGCACGTCGACGCGGCCCAGGCCACGGGCAAGGTTGCCATCGACATGACCACGCTGCCGGTGGATCTGATGAGCCTGGCTTCTCACAAGTCCTATGGCCCCAAGGGCATCGGTGCCTTGTATGTGAGGCGCAAGCCTCGGGTGCGCCTGGAGGCGCAAATGCACGGCGGTGGTCACGAGCGCGGCATGCGCTCGGGCACCCTGCCCACGCATCAGTGCGTGGGTATGGGTGAGGCCTTCAAGATCGCCCGCCTGGAGATGGGGACCGAAAGCGAGCGGGTGCGCATGCTTCAGCAGCGTCTGTTGGCGGGCATTTCGCAGATCGATCAGGTGTTCATCAACGGTCACCTCGAAAAGCGCGTGCCCCACAACGTCAACGCGTCCTTCAATTACGTGGAGGGCGAGTCCCTCATCATGGGGATCAAGGGCCTTGCGGTGTCGTCGGGTTCGGCCTGCACGTCGGCCAGCCTGGAGCCCAGCTACGTGTTGCGTGCGCTGGGCCGCAGCGACGAGCTGGCGCACTCCAGTCTGCGCATGACCATCGGCCGCTTCACCAGTGAGGCCGACATCGACTATGCCGTCTCCACGCTGCAGGACCGTGTGGCCAAGCTGCGCGAACTGTCGCCCCTTTGGGACATGTACCGGGACGGTATTGACCTGAGCACCATCCAGTGGGCGGCGCATTGAACCTGCCGACCTGAACACCAAGACCCGAGGGAACGACATGGCATACAGCGACAAGGTCATCGACCACTACGAGAACCCGCGTAACGTGGGTGGCTTCGACAAGGGTGACGACAGCGTGGGCACCGGCATGGTCGGTGCGCCGGCCTGCGGCGACGTGATGAAGTTGCAGATCAAGGTGAACCCTGAAACAGGGCTCATCGAGGATGCGCGCTTCAAGACCTACGGCTGTGGTTCAGCGATTGCCTCCAGCTCCCTGGTGACCGAGTGGGTCAAGGGCAAGACCCTGGACCAGGCGCTCACCATCAAGAACACGCAGATCGCTCAGGAACTGGCGCTTCCCCCTGTCAAGATCCACTGCTCCATCCTGGCCGAGGACGCCATCAAGGCTGCGGTCAGCGATTACAAGGCCAAGCATGTGGAGACGGCGGAGCCCGCTGCCGAACGGACGCACTGAGGTTCTGATGGCAGTCACTCTGACTGAAGCCGCTGCGCGGCACGTCACCCGTTACCTGGCGCGTCGCGGTAAGGGCGTGGGCGTGCGGCTGGGCGTCAAGACCACCGGCTGCTCCGGCCTGGCCTACAAGCTGGAATACGCCGACGATGTGGCCCCTGAGGACGTGGTCTTCGAGGGCCAGGGCGTGAAGGTGCTGGTGGACCCCAAGAGCCTGCCCTACATCGACGGCACGGAACTGGACTTTGTGCGCGAGGGCCTGAACGAAGGCTTCAAGTTCCACAACCCCCGCGAGAAGGATCGGTGCGGTTGCGGGGAGTCGTTCCGCGTCTGACGCGCTTGGCGCTGTCTCTTGCAGGCGCGGCGTGGCCGCGCCTGTGCTTTCAAGACCTGCATGCTGCAGACCCCCTCTCTCCGCAACCCATGCGCTCACCACGCAGGAGGGCGCGCGGGATGAAACTGGACGATGACGATTTCACCCTGTTCGGGATCGCCCCGCGTTTCGACATCGATCGGCAGGAGTTGGACCGTCGCTGGCGGGCCTTGCAGTCCCAGGTGCATCCCGATCGATTCGCGTCCGAGGGGCCATCCGCGCAGCGCCAAGCCATGCAATGGGCGGTACGCGTGAACGAGGCCTACAGGCGCCTGCGGGAGCCGCTGACCCGTGCCGCCTATCTGTGTGCCCTTGGAGGGGTGCCTGTCGACGCAGAACGGCACACGGCCATGCCTCAGAACTTCCTGATGCAGCAGATGGCCTGGCGAGAAGCCTTGGAGGAGGCCGATGCGGTCCCCGAGGTGGAGGCTCTTGATCAAGAGGTCGCCAACCAGGAGAAGTCATTGCTGGCTGAACTGGGCGGCCATCTGGACACCTCCCCCGATCTCCAGGCCGCATCCGATGCGGTCAGGGCCCTGATGTTCCTGGACCGTTTCCGCGCCGACATCCAGCGCCGAATGGAGCGCCTGGAGACCTGAGCCTACCGCCCTGGCAAGGCAGCCAATGTGTGCTTTCGGTCGCCCTGCCTCAAGCCCCTTGAACGAAACACTTGCATGGCCCTCCTGCAGATCTCAGAACCTGGCGCTTCGCCGGACCCACACCAACGTCGTATTGCCGTGGGCATCGACCTGGGCACCACGCACTCTCTGGTGGCTGCGGTGCGCAGCGGCGTGTCCGAGTGCCTGCCCGACAGGCAAGGCCGGGTGATCTTGCCGTCCGTGGTGCGTTACCTGGAAGGCGGGCGCCGGCAGATCGGACATGAGGCACGTAACGCCCAGGCGGAAGACCCCGAGAACACCATCGCCTCGGTCAAGCGTCTGATGGGACGCCGTCTGGCCGATGTGCCCGGCCATGAGCAGTCATCCTATCGATTCGTCGATGGGCCCGGCATGGTGTCCATCGACACCCGCGAGGGCGTTAAGTCGCCCGTGGAGGTGTCCGCCGAGATCCTGGCCGCCCTGCGCCAGCGGGCCGAGGACACCTTCGACGATGACTTGTTTGGCGCGGTCATCACGGTGCCGGCCTATTTCGACGACGCGCAGCGCCAGGCCACCAAGGATGCCGCCCAAATGGCCGGTTTGAACGTGCTGCGACTGATCAACGAGCCCACCGCCGCGGCCGTGGCCTACGGGCTGGAGAACGGCAGTGAAGGCCTGTATGCCGTGTATGACCTGGGTGGGGGCACCTTCGACATCTCCTTGCTGCGACTGTCGCGCGGCGTGTTCGAGGTGGTGGCCACTGGAGGCGATGCCGCCCTGGGTGGAGACGATTTCGACGAGAGCGTGGCCCGGTGGGCTCTGGAGCAGTCCGCAGTGTCGAGCCTCGACGCGCGCGCGCGTCGGGCGGTGCTGGTGGCCGCCCGTCAGGCCAAGGAGGCGCTGACGGATCTGGAGCATGCCGAGCTGCAGTTCGAGGTGGGCGCGCAAACGTACCGTGTGAGCCTGGATCGACCGACCTTCCAGCAGCTGACCCGTGCCCTGGTGGACCGCACCATGACCAGCGTTCGCCGTGTGCTGCGCGATGCGCGTGTCACCGCGGTGGAGGTGCAGGGGGTCGTGCTGGTCGGGGGGTCCACCCGTATGCCTGCGGTGCGACAGGCGGTGACCGCAGCCTTCGGCCGCGAGCCGCTGACCAATGTCAACCCCGACGAGGTGGTGGCCGTGGGGGCTGCCCTGCAGGCCCATGCGCTGGCGGGCCACTCGCGCGATGGGGACCTGCTGCTGCTGGACGTGATCCCGCTGTCCCTAGGGCTGGAGACCATGGGCGGGCTGACCGAACGCATCATCGAGCGCAACACCACCATTCCCGTGGCCAAGGCCCAGGAGTTCACCACCTACCAGGACGGCCAGACCGCCATGGCCGTGCATGTGGTGCAGGGCGAGCGTGATCTCGTCGCCGACTGCCGTAGCCTGGCACGATTCGAATTGCGCGGCATCCCCCCCATGGTGGCGGGCGCGGCCCGAATCCGCGTCACCTTCCAGGTGGATGCCGATGGGTTGCTCAGCGTGTCAGCGCAGGAGACGCAGTCGGGCGTCCAGGCCGCGGTAACGGTCAAACCCAGCTACGGGCTGGCCGACGATGAAGTAGCGCGCATGCTGCGCGACGGCTTTGCCCATGCCGAGCATGATGTGGCAGCCCGACGCCTGCGCGAAGCGCGGGTAGAGGCCCGGCGAATGGTGCTGGCCACGCGCTCGGCGCTGGCGGCGGACGGCGAATTGCTGTCGCCCGCTGAGCGTGACGAGATCGAAGCCCTGATCGGTCAGACCGACGCGCATGCGGCGGGCAACGATCACGCTGCCATCGATGCGGCCGTGGAGCGACTGGCCACCGGGACCGAGGCCTTTGCCGCGGCCCGGATGAACCGCGGCATCCGAGCCGCCCTGGCCGGTCGAAAAGTAGAGGACGTCTGACCCATGCCCGTGATCCGTATCCTGCCTCACGCCGAATACTGCCCAGAAGGGGCCACCTTGCAGGCACCGCGCGGCACCTCGGTATGCGAAGCCTTGCTCGACAACGGCATCGAGATCGAGCACGCGTGCGAAATGAGTTGCGCCTGCACGACCTGCCATGTGGTGGTCAAGGAGGGCTTCGACTCCCTGGGAGAACCAGACGAAGCCGAGGAAGACCTGCTGGACCGTGCCTGGGGCCTCACGCCAACGTCACGTCTGTCCTGCCAGGCCATCCTGTCTGACCGTGATGTCACGATCGAGATCCCGAAGTACTCGATCAACCACGCCCGCGAGAAGCATTGAAGATCCTGGGCGTCGAGTCTTCGTGCGACGAGACCGGCATTGCGCTGGTCGAGTTCGCTGGCCAGGAGTTGCCTCGCCTGCGAGCGCATGCCCTGCACAGCCAAGCCGATATGCATCAGGCCTATGGCGGGGTGGTGCCGGAACTGGCCTCGCGTGATCACATCCGCCGCGTCATTCCCTTGACCCGGCGCGTGCTCGACGCAGCCGGCGTTGATCGCCGCGAGATCGATCTGGTCGCCTTCACCCAGGGCCCCGGCCTGGCCGGCGCCTTGCTGGTGGGTGCCGGCTTTGCCGCGGCACTGGGGCAGGCGCTGGGTCAGCCCACGCTGCCCGTGCACCATCTGGAGGGGCACCTGCTGTCGCCATTCCTTTCGGCAGACCCGCCGGCGTTTCCCTTTGTGGCCTTGCTGGTTTCCGGGGGGCACACGCAGTTGATGCGCGTGCAGGCCGTGGGCCAATACGAGCTCCTTGGAGAGACCATCGACGACGCGGCCGGCGAGGCCTTCGACAAGTCGGCCAAGCTTCTGGGCCTGGGGTACCCGGGTGGTCCGGCCCTGGCACGTCTGGCGGAAAGGGGCCGGGCCGATGCCTTCGCATTGCCCAGACCGCTGATGCACCAGGCGGGCCTGGACTTTTCGTTCGCAGGCTTGAAGACGGCTGTCATGACCCAGTACCGCAAACTGGGGGAGTCACCTTCAGCGCAGGCGCTGAGCGATCTTGCAGCCTCTACCCAGGCGGCGATCGTGGAGGTGCTGGTCCACAAGTCCATGGCCGCGCTCAGGCAGACTGGTCTGAGACGTCTGGTGGTGGCTGGGGGCGTGGGGGCCAATGCCGAATTGCGGGCCCGCCTGGGTGCCGCCTGCACGCTGCGCGGCGTGCGCATTCATTACCCGGAACTGAGTCTGTGCACCGACAACGGCGCCATGATCGCCATGGCCGCTGCGATGCGAGTGCAGGCCGGTGTGGCGGGCGTTGAGGCGGCATCTCCCGGTGCCCGGTCCTGGACCTTCGAAGTGCGGCCCCGCTGGCCGCTGGAGACTTGTTGACATGCGTGACGAAATCCACTCCCTCGCGGGCTCCCTGATCAGGGAGGTGGCCAATGCCGCCATGGGGCGCGATGACGTGCTGCCCTTCTGGTTCGGCGAGAGTGATGAGGTCACGTCACCTGAAGTTCGGGAGGCGGCCGCCCGTTCGCTGCAGGACGGCGAGACCTTCTATGCCCACAACCTCGGGCTGCCCTCCCTGCGGCAGGCGATTGCGGACTACGTCGGCACCCTGCACCGACCCGTGGGGATGGAGCGTATCGCCGTCACCTCGTCGGGCGTGAACGCCCTCATGCTGGCCACCCAGCTGCTGGTGGGGCCCGGCGACGAGGTCGTGGCCGTCACACCCGTGTGGCCCAACCTGACGGCCCAGCCCTTGATCCTGGGTGGGCGCGTCACGCGATTGCCTTTGCAGGCCCGCCAAGGTGAATGGCACCTCGATCTGGATGCCCTTCGGTCGGCGGTCACGCCCTCGACGCGTGTGCTGCTGGTGAACGCGCCGAACAACCCGACGGGCTGGACCCTCTCGCATGGCGAGATCCAGGCCATCCTGGACCACTGCCGAGCCACCGGCACCTGGATCGTGTCTGATGAGGTTTACGAGCGCCTGTATTACGGCCCGGCACCGGCCGCTCCGAGTTTCCTGGACCTGTGCACGCCGCAAGACCGGGTGGTGGTGGTGCAGAGCTTTTCCAAGAGTTTCCTGATGACCGGGTGGCGCCTGGGCTGGCTGGTGGTGCCGGAAGACGCCCTGGACGCCCTGGGCAAGCTGATCGAGTTCAACAGTTCATGTGCGCCCGTTTTCGTCCAGCGCGGCGCATTGCAGGCCCTGGCCGGTGCGGCGTCGTCGGTGCCATCGCTGCGCCAGCACTTCCTGGAATGCCGTGACCTCCTGATCGGCGGCCTGGAACGGCTGCCAGGTATCGAGGTGCGTGCGCCCGCCGGAGGGATGTACGCGTTCTTCCGCGTGTCTGGCGTGACCGATTCCCTCGCGTTCGCCAAGCATCTCGTGCGGCAGCACGGCCTGGGGCTGGCCCCGGGCTCTGCGTTTGGTGATGAAGGGCAGGGCTGGTTGCGCTGGTGTTTCGCCTCGCGCGAACTGGACCGTCTGCGCCTGGGACTGGATCGCATGCGGCAGGCGATGGAGGCGGGTGTGCCTGCGGCCGGGGACGGGGCCGTGCTGCGCTAGAATCCGCAGTGGTTTGAGGTGTGACATGTTCGTCTCGCCTACAGCCGCAAAGCACGGCGCGGGTCGGTTTCACCCGCGTTCGCAAGTGAAGACGCCCGTCGAGGGCACCGGGAACCGCTCCATGGCTGGACGATTGCGTCCGCCCACGTCAGCGGTTTCCACACAACCTAGGAAATCGTCATGACGATGAACACCACCCAGAAGGCCGAAGTCATCAAGGCGCACGCGCGCGGCGCGGCGGACACCGGCTCCCCCGAAGTTCAAGTGGCGCTGCTGACGGCGCGCATCAACGAACTCACCCCTCACTTCAAGGCTCATCTGAAGGACCACCACGGCCGCCGCGGCCTGCTGAAGATGGTCAATCAGCGCAAGAGCCTGCTGGCCTATCTGAAGGATCGCGACGCAGACCGCTACACCGCGCTGATCCAGAAGCTGGGCCTGCGCAAGTAAGTTCAACGGATCATCAGGCACCCGGTCGCGAGGCCGGGGGCCTGAAGTCCACGGAGACGTCAAGGCCGCGGGCAACTGCTGTGTCATTCCAGGGCGGCTGATTCAGGATCGAATCGGCCCATCACAGTCGCACTGGAATGGCATTGTTGCCAAGGCTCAAGCGTATCCATCCCGCAGGCGCGGGGATTCATCGCGCCTATTTGTGGAGACAGACATGAGCATGTTCAACAAGGTCACCAAGACCTTCCAATGGGGTCCGCATCAGGTCACCATGGAGACGGGCGAAATCGCCCGCCAGTCCACCGGCGCTGTTCTGGTGGACATCGAGGGCACCGTGGTGCTGGCCACCGTGGTGGCAGCCAAGAACGCCAAGCCGGGGCAGGATTTCTTCCCGCTGACGGTGGATTACCTTGAGAAGACGTATGCGGCAGGCAAGATTCCCGGCAGCTTCTTCAAGCGCGAAGGCCGTCCGAGCGAGCTCGAGACCCTGACCAGCCGCCTGATCGACCGCCCCATCCGCCCGCTTTTCCCGGATGGATTCTTCAACGAGGTGCAGGTCGTCGTGCACGTTGTGAGCCTGAACCCCGAAGTGCAGGCCGACATCGCCGCCCTCATCGCCTCCAGCGCTGCGCTGTCTATCAGCGGCATCCCCTTCAACGGCCCGATCGGTGCTGCACGCGTGGGCTACATCAACGGCGAGTACGTGCTCAACCCGGGCCGCGCACAGCTGGCCGACAGCCAGCTGGACTTGGTGGTGGCCGGTACCGAGGCCGCCGTGCTGATGGTGGAGTCCGAAGCCAACCAGCTCAGCGAAGAAATCATGCTGGGCGCGGTGGTCTACGGTCATGACCAGGGCAAGATCGCCATCAATGCCATTCACGAGTTGGTGCGTGACGCAGGCAAGCCCGAGTGGCTGGCCGCCGGCACCTGGACGCCGCCCGCCAAGGACGAGGCCTTCATCGCCAAGCTCAACGAGCTGGCCGAGGGCCCGCTGCGTGCGGCCTACCAGATCCGCAGCAAGCAGGCCCGCACGCAAGCCTGCCGCGAGGCCTACGCTTCTGCCAAGGCCGCCCTGAAGGCTGACGGATCCACCGTGGACGACGTGAAGGTCGAGGCGCTGCTGTTCGAGATCGAGGCCCGCATCGTGCGCAGCCAGATCCTGGCCGGCGAGCCCCGCATTGACGGCCGCGACACCCGTACCGTGCGCCCCATCGAGATCCGCTCTTCCGTGCTGCCCCGCACGCATGGCTCGGCGCTGTTCACGCGCGGCGAGACCCAGGCGCTGGCCGTGGCCACGCTGGGTACGGAGCGTGACGCGCAGCGCATTGACGCGCTGGCTGGTGAGTTCGAAGACCGCTTCATGCTGCACTACAACATGCCTCCGTTCGCCACCGGCGAAACGGGCCGTGTTGGCAGCCCCAAGCGCCGCGAGATCGGCCACGGCCGTCTGGCCAAGCGAGCGCTCGTCGCCGCGCTGCCCTCGCGCGAGGAGTTTCCTTACACGCTGCGCGTGGTCAGCGAGATCACCGAGAGCAATGGCTCTTCGTCGATGGCCTCCGTCTGCGGCGGCTGCCTGGCGTTGATGGATGCCGGCGTGCCCATGAAGGCGCACGTGGCGGGCATCGCCATGGGTCTGATCAAGGATGCCAACCGCTTTGCGGTGCTGACCGACATCCTGGGCGATGAGGACCACCTGGGCGACATGGACTTCAAGGTGGCCGGCACTACGCAGG
>JBIKMY010000163.1:0-5395 GCA_044358945.1 Rubrivivax sp. | reverse complement strand
CCGCCTGGTGGCGCTGCGCGGTGACCTGCCCAGCGGCACCGCCACGGCCGGGGAGTTCCGCTATGCCTCGGAACTCGTGTCCTTCATCCGCGAAACGCAGGGGCCTGACTGGCACATCGAGGTGGCGGCCTATCCCGAGTACCACCCACAGCAGCGCTACGCCGCGCGCGACCTGCAGCACTACGTGGCCAAGGTGCAGGCCGGAGCCAGTTCGGCCATCACGCAGTTCTTCTTCAACCCCGACGCCTACTTCCACTTCGTGGAGGAGACGCAGCGCCTGGGCGCGCAGGTGCCGGTGGTGCCGGGTGTCATGCCCTTCCACAATTTCGGCCGCATCGCGCAGTTCGCGGCGCGCGACGGCATCGAGATCCCGCGCTGGGTGACGCTGAAGATGGAAGGCTTCCACGACGACGCCGCCTCCATCCGCGCCTTCGGCCTGGACGTGGTGACCAAGCTGTGCGAGCGCCTGATCTCAGGCGGCGCCCCTAGCATCCACTTCTACACCATGAACCAGAGCGAGCTCACGCTGGAACTGTGCCGGCGATTGAAGCTGGGGTAAGGTCGCACAGCGCTGCGCTGCACCATTGGCACCCCGGTCAGGCGCTGCCGGGACTCACTCGGCCTGCCAGGCCACTCCGTCCTCGTTGAGGATCACATCCAGCGGCACGTCGTGCGGCTCGCCTGCCAGCCAAGGCAGGAAGCCGTGGCTGTAGGCCAGGCCGACGGTGAAGGGGCGGGGTGACAGTTCGGCCAGGGTGCGGTCGTAGAAGCCACCGCCATAGCCCAGGCGGATGCCGCGCGGCCCGTAGCCCACGCAGGGCACTAGCAGCAGCGAGGGCTCGAAGGACGGGGTCTCCTTGGGCTTGGGGATGCCGTAGGCGTCCTCCTCCATCGCGCAGCCGGGGTACCAGACATGAAAGCGCAGTTGCTTGGTGTCCTTGTGCACGACGGGCAGCCCGATGCGGCGCCTGTCTTCGGCTTCGCTCCAGCGGTACAGGGCGGGCAGGGCGTCGAACTCGCCCTTGATTGGCCAGTAGGCGCCGATGGCGCGTTCCTGCCGCGTGGCCAGGAACACGCGCAGCACCTGCTGCAGGTGCATGGCGCGCTCGTGCCGGTCCAGCAGGGTCTGGCGCTCGGCCTGCAACTGCCGGCGCAGCGTCTTCTTGTCGCGCGAGGGCTCCAAGGGCGGCAATTGGAAGGAAGACGTCATTGCATGCACCCAGGCCCCGTGGGACCTTGACCGAAACAGGCGCCATTGTGGGGGCTGCCTGCCAGAATCGGGGCATGACCCTGAACCTGATCGCGCTCGTGGTCGCGGCCGTTGCTGTCTTCACGTCCCTGCAGGCGACGGCACAGGCCCCGGCCGCGCCTGCGGTGCCTGCCGCCGATGCCCCCATCGTCGAAGCACGCGAGGCGCTGCGCAAGAACGACCGCGCCCGCCTGGCGGCGCTGAAGGCCTCCACCGCCGCGGCACGCCACCCGCTGGCCTCCTGGGTGGACTACTGGGAGATCAGCGCACGCCTGAACACGGCCAGCGTGGCCGAGGTGGACGGATTCTTCATCCGCTGGAGCGGCACCTACGTGGAGGACCGCCTGCGCAACGATTGGCTGCTGGAACTGGGCCGCCGGCGCGACTGGGCCACCTTCGCCCGCGAGTTCCCCCGCTTCAGGATGAACGACGACCGCGAGGTCACCTGCTACGCGCTGCTCACGCAGCACCAGGCCGGAGCGGACGTGCGCCGGCCCGCACGCGAGGCCTGGTACGCGCAGCGCGATGCCGACGATGGCTGCCAGCTGCTGGCCCGCACCCTGTTCGATGACAAGCAGCTCACGGCGGCGGAGGTCTGGCAGGAGGTGCGGCTGTCGGCCGAGAACAACCGCCCCCGGGCTGCGCGCACCGCAGCGGCCTTGCTGGGGGACGAGCCGGCCAAGGCCGTGGGGCAGATCTTCGACAACCCGGCCCGCTGGCTGGCGCAGCGCAAGCCCACAGCCCAGCCCGAGGGCCGTCAGTTGCGCACGGTGGCCGTCATCCGCATGGCCGCCAGCGACCCCGAGGCCGCCGCCGGCCAATTGGCACAGCCCTGGGCGTCCGGCCTGCCGGCGCCGCTCAAGGCCGCGGCCTGGGGCGTGGTGGCCAAGCAGGCGGCGCTGAAGCTGCAGCCCGAGGCGGCCGGCTGGTACCGCCGAGCCTTCGACCAACAGCGTGCGTCGCAGGAGCCGGCGCCCTGGTCGGACGACACCCTGGCCTGGGGCGTGCGTGCGGCCCTGCGCTCGGCGCCCTCGGAAGCCGAGCGCTGGGCGCTGGTGCAGGAGGCCGTGGGCGCCATGACCGCGCAGGAGCAGAAGGACGCCGCCTGGGTCTACTGGCGGGCTCGGGCGCTGCAGGCCCAGGCGCCCCGGGACGCGGCCGGTGATGAAGCCCGCGCCGGCGCCCGCCAGCTCATGCAGTCCATCGCCTCGCCGCTGAGCTTCTACGGCAAGCTGGCCAGCGAGGACTTGGGTCTGCGCCCCAGCCTGCCGTCCACCCCCGCGCCGCCCAGCCCCGCCGAGCGCGAGGCGGCCGCAGGCGTGCCCGGCCTGCAACGGGGGCTGCACATGATCAGCCTGGGCTTGCGCAGCGAGGGCGTGCGCGAGTGGAACTTCACCCTGCGCGGCATGAACGACCGCGAACTGCTGGCCGCCGCGCAGGTCGCCTGCGAGCGCGAGGTGTGGGACCGCTGCATCAACACCAGCGACCGCACCAAGGCGGAGATCAACCTGGCGCAGCGCTTCCCCACGCCCTTCCGCCAGGACGTGGTGGCCGCGGCCCGGCGCATCGGGCTGGATCCGGCCTATGTCTATGGCCTGATCCGCCAGGAGTCGCGCTTCATCATGGACGCCCGCTCGCACGTGGGGGCCTCGGGCCTGATGCAGCTGATGCCGGCCACGGCGCGCTGGACGGCCAGGAAGATCGGCCTGGACTTCAAGCCCGAGATGATCAACGACCGCGAGGTCAACCTGCGGCTGGGCACCGCCTACCTCAAGCTGGTACTGGACGATTTCGGCGGCTCGGCCGCGATGGCCGCCGCGGCCTACAACGCCGGCCCCAGCCGGCCGCGCCGCTGGCGCGAAGGGCCTCTGATGGAAGTGGCCGCCTGGGCCGAGAACATCCCTTTCAACGAGACGCGCGACTACGTGAAGAAGGTGCTGTCCAACGCCACGGTCTATGCCGCCCTGCTGGAGGGTGCGCCCACGCTGGCGCTGAAAGTGCGCCTGGGCCCGTCCATCGGCCCGCGCGATGGCAACGCGCCGTCACCTGACAAGGATCTGCCATGAACATGCTCCATCTCCTCTCGGGCGTGATGCGCCCGTTCGCAACGAGGAGGGCGGATTCATGAAGGGTCAGATCGCTGTCCTCGGCGGCACCGGCTTTGTCGGCCATGCGGTGTGTGAGCAACTGGTGGCACGCAGCGGCGGTGCCGGCGGGCGCATCGTCGTGCCTACGCGGCGGCTGCGCCACGGCCTGGCCATCCAGTCCTTGCCCACGGTGCAGTTGGTGCAGGCCAATGTGCACGACGACCGCGATTTGGCGCGGGTGCTGGCCGGCTGCGAGGCGGTGGTCCATTTGGTGGCCATCCTGCACGGCAGTGCAGCCGAGTTTGAGCGCGTGCACGTGCAACTGCCCCGTCGCGTGGCCGCTGCCTGCCGGGCCGCTGGCATCCGCCGCGTCATCCACATCAGCGCGCTGGGGGTGGCGCCTGACGCACCGTCGAACTACCTGCGCAGCAAGGCCGCGGGCGAGCAGGTCTGGCGCGAGTCCGGCCTGGACGTCACCGTGCTGCGGCCCAGCGTCATCTTCGGCGCGCGCGACCGCTTCCTCAACCTGTTCGCGCAACTGCAGTCGGTGGCGCCCTTCATCCCCCTGGGCGGGGCGCAGGCCCGTTTCCAGCCCGTGTGGGTGGAGGATGTGGCGCAGGCCGTGGTGCGCTGCCTGGACCGGCCCGCCACCATCGGGCAGGTTTTCGAGTGCGCCGGCACGCGCGAATACACGCTGGCGGATCTGGTGCGGCTGGCCGGGCGGCTGAGCGGTCACCCCCGCCCCATCCTGCCGCTGCCCGGTGGCATAGCGCGGCTGCAGGCCCTGGCGATGGAGTGGCTGCCGGGTGAGCCGCTCATGTCGCGCGACAACGTGGACTCCATGAAGGTACCCAACGTGGCCACCACGGGCCAGCCGGGCCTGGCCGGCCTGGACATCGAGGCCTCGGCCGTGGAGGGCGTCGCTGCAGGCTACCTGGGCGGCGCCGACGGCCCTGGCCGTTTCATGCCCTGGCGCTCACGGCACCGGTGAACGCGGCCGAAGAGCGCCTGGCGGGCCGCTGCTTCGAAGTGGGCGGCTGCGTGCGTGACGCGCTGCTGGGTCGCCCGATCGCCGACCGGGATTGGGTGGTGGTGGGCGCCACTCCGCAGGAAATGCTGGACGCCGGCTTTCGCCCCGTGGGCAAGGACTTTCCGGTGTTTCTGCATCCCCGGACGCAGGAGGAATACGCGCTGGCGCGCACCGAACGCAAATCCGGGCGCGGCTACCACGGCTTCACCTTCCATGCCGACCCGGGCGTCACGCTGGAGCAGGACCTCGCACGGCGAGACCTGACCATCAATGCCATGGCACGCCGGCCCGACGGCAGCCTGGTGGACCCCTTTGGCGGGCAGCGCGACCTGCGCGAACGCCGCTTGCGCCACGTCAGCGAGGCCTTCGCCGAAGACCCGGTGCGGCTGTTGCGCACGGCCCGCTTCGCCGCACGCTACGGCGATTTCGAGGTGGCGCCCGACACCCAGGCCCTGATGCGCCGGCTGGTGGACGAGGGCGAGGTGGATGCCCTCGTGCCCGAGCGTGTGTGGCAGGAACTGGCCAAGGGCCTGATGGAGCCTTGGCCGCGGCGCCTGTTCGCGGTGTTGCGTGAGTGCGGGGCCTTGAAGCGTCTGCTGCCGGAGGTGGACGCGCTGTGGGGCGTGCCACAGCCGCCCGCCCACCACCCCGAGGTGGACACGGGCGAGCACCTGATGCTGGTGCTGCAGCAGTGCGCGCTGGCGCAGACCCCGCTGCCCGTGCGCTGGGCCTGCCTGATGCACGACCTGGGCAAGGGCACCACGCCGCGCGATGAATGGCCCCGCCACATCGGCCATGAGGGGCGCAGCGCGCGCCTGGCGCAGCGCGTGGCCGAGCGCCTGAAGGTGCCCAACGATTGCCGCGAACTGGCCGACGTGGTGGCGCGCGAACACGGCCACGTGCATGCCAGTGGCGGCCTGGGGCCCGAGGCCATGCTGCGCCTGCTGGAGCGCTGCGACGCGCTGCGCCGGCCCGAGCGCTTCGCCCAGGCGCTGCAGGCTTGCGAGTGTGATGCGCGGGGCCGCACCG